>DASWGF010000329.1:0-4949 GCA_036393875.1 Candidatus Dormiibacterota bacterium | reverse complement strand
CTGGCCCGCCTACGCGCCTTACGACATCATCCTCGTCGCGGCCGCCTCACCCGACGTGCCGCCTGCGCTTGTCGACCAGCTGGCTCCCGACGGGCGACTGGTCATTCCGCTCGGAAGATCTTCCGACGAGCACCAGGACCTCCGCGTCTATCAACGTCGCGGTGAGGTCATGGCGTGGCGGTCGCTGTTCCCGGTGCGCTTCGTCCCCTTACGGTGAGTGAGAGGGTGTTGGAGTAGCGTGGCCCGGCGAAGGTGAGGCTCCGCCAGCCGGCGCGGGCGCGGTGCCGGTGATCTGCTGCAGCTGCTGAAGCAGGTCGCCCACGATCTTCATCTCAGCCGCGAAGCCCGCGAAGTCGCCGTTCTTCAAGTCGGTGTAGGCCGCCGCGTAATGGGCGTTGGCCTGGGTGACCAGGTCCGCGATCTTGGCGATCTGAGCCGGCGTGAGCGTGGTGGTCGGCGTTGTCGGCGGCGGCGCCGTCGAGGTCCCCACGAGCTGGTCGATGGCCTGCTGGAGCGTGTCGGTGTAAACGACCTGGGTCTGGTCGGCCAGGATCACCTTCTTGAGCTCGGGAATGCTCGACCCAGACGTGGCCTTGAGGTAGATCGGCTCGAAGTACAGGAACGAGTCGCCGATCGGCACCACCAGCAGGTTGCCCTGCTGCACGTTCGATCCGTTGCTGTGGAAGAGCGTGAAGTCCCGGGATATGACCGGGTCCTGGTTGATGAGGTTGGCCACCTGCTGCGGGCCGAATATCACCTTGTCCTTGGGCAGGACGTACGACACGTACTGACCGTACTGAGCCCCGTCGCTGCGGGCCGCCATCCACGACACGAGGTTGTTCTTGCCGTGCGGAGTGAAAGGCATGATGAGCAGGAACTCCGGGCTCTGCTCACCCGGCAGGCGGAAGAGCACGTAATAAGGAGACACAGGCGTAGGCAGGGCGCCGGGCGACGCCTGCGCCGTCGGGATGTCCCAGACGTCCTCGCGAGCGAAGAACACCTTCGGGTCGGTGATGTGATAGGTGGCGTAGATGCCGACCTGGGTGTTGAACAAGTCCACAGGCACGCGGATGTGAGCCCGCAGCCCGGGGGGCATCGCGTCGATCGATGTGAAGAGGGTCGGGAAGGTGGCCTGGTAGGCGCCGATGATCGGGTCCTTGGGATCGACCACATAGAAGACCGCGGTGCCTTCGTATGCATCGATCACGACCTTGACCGAGTTGCGTATGTAGTTGATCCTGCCGTTTTGGAAGGGCACGGCTTGCGAATACGGATACGTGGCCCCCGTCGTATACGCGTCGACGATCCAGTAGATGCGCCCATCGACGACGACCGCATATGGCTGGGAGTCGAAGCTGAGAAACGGCGCCAGCTCGCCCACACGGTCGATGATCTGCCGCCGGTAGAGCATCAGCGTCTTGTCGGTGACCTGACCCGAGACAAGCAGGTTGAAATCGCCCAGCTTGAGCGACCAGAGGGCACGGTTCGCCGCAGTCATCGGCACCCCATGCGTGCCCGTGTACGACGTGTAGACGTCGGGAGACGACGGATAGTCGAACTCACGATTGGTGTTGGGCGCGAGCGCGTACCCGGTAGTGACCTCGCCGAAGTAGATGGCCGGCTGGCTGATCGTCAGCTGGCCATGAGGCGGGATGTCGCCGACCACGTAAACGGGCAGGCCCTGGCTGTCGACCGCGTTCACGGGGCTGGCGGCGACCCCATATCCGTGTGTGTACTGCAAGTGCTGGTTGACCCAGTTCTTGGCGGCGTCGGGCAGCTTGTTGAAATCGAACTCCCGCGCGCTGATCTCCAGAGACGTGGGCTGGTTGTTGATCGTGTATCGATCGATGCCGATGTCATAGAACGTGTAGTAGGTGCGGATGGTCTGCTGCTGCTCGTAGGTGTCTTTGAGCGGAGGAAAATCCCACAGCCGGAGGTTGTTGACCGTGACCTGGTCGTTCTGCACGTTGGCCAGCGTCAGCGGCTGGTCGCCTGTGAAGTTGCTCACGGTCACGTTCGACAGCCCGTACGCCGCGCGGGTGCCGGCGATCTCGCGGTTGATGTAGGGCAGCTCGTATGTCTGCGCGTTCGGCGTCGTGAAGGCGGTCTGGACGACCGCGGGATAGATCTGGCCGATCAGCAGGAGCGCCACCCAGACCAGCGCCGCCGTGACCGGGAGCCAGAGCCGCCGCAGCCAGACGTTGACTAGGAGGGCCCCGGCCAGAACCACCCCGGCGCCCGACAGGAAGGTGACGATGGGCAGCCTGGCGTTGACATCCGTGTAGGCGGCGCCCCAGACGACGTCGCTGTTGTGCGCATACAGGAGGTCGTAACGGCCGAGCCACATCCATGCCGCCAGCACGAGGGCGAACACGGCGAGCAGCGCCGACAGATGCGCGATCGCCGGCGGCGTCAGGTTGAGGTCGAAGGCCTCGCCACGCCAGGCGTACACGAAACCGACCAGAAGCGCGGTCAAAAATCCGAGTCCGAGCGCCCAGTTGACGACCGAGTGCAGGAACGGCAGCGTCAGCAGATAGAAGGAGACGTCCTGCCCGAGCACCGGGTCGGTGATGCCGGTCGGCCTGGCGTGCTGGAACATGGCCAGGTTCTGCCACTGGGTGCCGGCCCCGCCTGACAGGACCAACGCCACCAGTGCCGCTCCACCGAGGGCGGCGCCCGCGGTGGCGCCGCGAATGCTCGAGCGCCGGATCCCGACGGATCGCAGGCTCGGTCCGGCGCGCACGCGCAGCGCGATGATCACGTTGACGACCAGGTAGATGAAAGCGAGCGCGAACCCGCCGATGAGCAGGGCGACCTGCAAGGAAAAGCGAGTCGTGAAAACGTCTTTGAAGCCGAGCGAGTCGTACCACTGCAGTTCGGTGAAGAACCACACGATCGGGCTCGCGATGAAAAAGATCACAAGCGCCAGGCCGAAAAGCCCAAGACCCACCCAGAAGCGCCGGGGCGGGCGCGGGATCCGGATCTCTCGCGGCTCGAACGGGCCGCCGCGCTCGAACGGATCAAACGGCCGGTACCGGCGGGTCATCTGCCTTCGAAGCTTAGACGGAAGCCAGAGCGCGGTCGTCCGAGCCGAAATCCGAGTCCGCGTCCGAGGGCGGGTGGGCGAGGTGCCAGCTCACGGTGGCGCGCAGCGTCTGGACGGGGTCGGACGTGGTCCAGCCGAGGAGCGCGTGAGCGCGCCGCGCGCTGGCGGCGATGTGCTGCGACATCGTGCCCGTCTGTTTCAGGTCTTCGGGCAGCATCTCATCCGCCACCCTCACCAGCTCGGCCCGGGAGCCGGCCGCCTCGAGGATCATGCGAGACCACATCGTCATCGAGTAAGTGCGGTCTTCGCAGAGGTTGAGCGCCATGCCGGCGGTCGAAGCTGATTCCAACGCCAGGCGGGCCCCGCGTGCGATGTCGGCGATATAGCCGCGGCATGCAAGCCATGTGCCGGCGCCCAAGGGGATGCGCGGACGACCGGCGCGTACACGCCGCAGGATGAACTCCTCGCGCAGCTGATAGTCCCTCGGTCCGTAGACCATCGGCAGGCGCAGCGAGGTGGCGCCGTGTGGCAGGTAAATGTCTTCGACGTCGAGCTTGTCGTAGTCATAGCGGTCGGGACTCTTGTCCCGGTAGGGGTACCGCTCCGAGCGCACCGGCGAGTCCTCGTCGATCGGCACAGGGTCTGTCTCCTGCCCTTCGATGACGGCGCCGAACGCCCGATACACGTCCATGCTCGAGATCACGGCCAGCCGGATGCCGGCCGGCAGCGCGGCCAGCGCGGTCTCGGCGTCGGCGCGGGTGAGCGCCCTGCAGTCGATCGCGGCGTCCGGCTCGAATGCGGCCAGCTCCTGGCTGTGGGCGGTCAGCTCCGAGCGGTCGCAATGCAGATGTGAAACGGACGGCATGTCATCCGGCTCGAGGTTGCCGCGATGAACCACGAGGACGTCGTGGCCGGCTTGGACCAGCTCCTCAACGATGGCGCGACCGATGAATCGGGTGCCGCCTAAAACGACAATCCTCACGCGACGGGTTTGGCCGCGGCCGGGTTCTTCTCCACGATCAGGTCGATGAGCCCCCATTCCTTGGCCTGGTCCGGCGTCATGAAGAAGTCACGCTCCATCGCGCGCTCGACATCCTCCAGCTCCCGGTGGCAGTGCTTGGCATAGATGCGGGCCACCTGCTCCCGCTGGCGAAGAAGCTCCTGGGCGTGGATCTGGATGTCGGTCGCCTGACCTTGAATACCTTGAATGAAGGGTTGGTGGACGAGGATCTGGGCGTGTGGCAACGACATACGCATCCCAGGGTCTCCGCCGGCGAGCAGGATCGATCCCCCGCTCGCGGCCATCCCGGTGCAGAGCGTGGCGACCTTGGGTCCCACGTACTGCATCGCGTCGTAGATCGAAAGCGCGGCGGTCAGCGAGCCGCCGGGGCTGTTGATGTACAGCTGGATGTCGCGGTCAGGCGTTTCGTTTTCGAGAAACAGCAACTGTGCCGTGACCGTGGTCGCCATGTCGTCGTCGATGACGCCGCGCACGAAAACCACTCCGTCCTTGAGCAGCCGCGAGTAGATGTCGTAGGCGCGCTCGCCGCGCCCGTCGTTGGTGATCACGGTCGGGATCAGGTGCATTCGATTACCTCCGGGGTTCAAATCCGATGCGTGGCCGCGCCTTGGGCGGCGGGTTGGCCATCGCGAGATACGCGCTGAAGTCGGCGACGCTGCGCAGCGCCTCGAGCGGCATACCCGCGGTCGCGAGCCGGAGCTTCGCCGGCGGGTCCTCGGGCCAGGCCGGGCGTCCGGAGTCGGCCCCGAGCAACCGGGCGAGCTCTGCGTAAAGGTCGGCCGGCCGCACGCCGAGCGCGTGGGCCACCGCCAGCAGCCGTTCGGTGGAGACCTCCTTGCGGCCCCTTTCCACCTCGGACAGGTGCGCCGGCGAGAGACCGGC
>DASWGF010000328.1:0-7188 GCA_036393875.1 Candidatus Dormiibacterota bacterium | reverse complement strand
CCAGGAACTTAACACGCTGGGTTCCATCCGTCGCCCGCCGTTTCTAGATTGCCTGGTATGTCCGCGCGCGTGCCATTGGACGTCGACTTGGAGGACAAGCTCCTTTACGGCCTGACGCCGATGCGCCTGGGGTACCTGTTGGTATCGCTCCTCGGTGGCTTCGCCCTCTGGTCGTCGCCGTGGTCAGTCCAGCCCGTCCGAGCCGGCACGAGCCTCGCTGCCATCGGGTTGGGCGTGCTGATGGCGTGGGGGCGGTGGCGTGCTCGCGCCGCCGACGGATGGCTGTCGGATGTCGCGATCTTCGTAATGAGGCGCTATCGGGTCACCTGGACCTGGGGCACCCCGCGTTCATTTATCTCCTTTCGACTAAAGCGCCGGCGGGACGTGAGATCAAGCACCTGAGCTTGGGCCCTGTCCGAGTGGCCGCACGGGGTCCTGCGGTCTTATGGTCAGACAACTCCGACGTCGTGCAAATCGCAACCAATCCGATCGGCTTCGAGGGCGCCACAGAATCGGATCGGACGCGATGGCTCAGCGCGTTCAGGCGGCTGCTGGATGGGCTCGACGCGCCGCTGCAGGTCTTGATCGAAAGCGAACCGGGTTGCGGGGTAGACGCGACTGCCGTTTCTCCCCAGCCGCGCGACTTCGACGACATGAGGGGCGCTGACCTGTGGTTCGTCGATCACCTCGCGCACTCGGCGTCGGCGCACCGCCGAAAGACGTCGCTGGTCACCGCGACGAGTCACTCGCCGCGTCTCGAGAGCGCATTGCGCGAAATGAGCGTCGGCTTCGTGACCTCGGGTCCGGTGAGTCGTTCGGTGTTCGGCGAGGAACGCCCTCACCACCTCCTCGCCCCGGAAGGTTGGAGCCGGTCCTGGTGTGTCGAGCGGATGCCGGGGAGCGAGCTCGAAGCCGGCTGGCTGCTTCGCTTGATCTCACCCGGCCTGAAGATTCGCGTCGCGTGGCACGCGGAACCGCTGCCGGTGGCGTGGATCGTCCAGTACTTGCAGCGCCAGCTCACCAACATGAGGGCCTCCCGCATGCAGGAGTTGAACGCAGGCACCAACGATCCGATGCTTGCGGGTGCTCTGCCTCAGACCGAGGATCTTCAGCGGCGTCTGGCCGCCAGCCAGGAGAAGGCGTTCTACGTCTCGGTCTACATCACGCTGGTGGCCGCCACAGAGCCGGCTCTCGAAGAAGGCTCCGAGAAGATCCGCTCCGCGGCTCGGGCAATCCTCTGCGAGCTTCAACCCTGCACGTTCCGAATGCTCGACGGCCATATCGCAACTCTTCCGGCCGGTGTCGATCGTCTCGGTCGCAGGCGGGTCCTCGACACAAGTGCGCTGGTCACGCTCTTCCCGTGGTCCGGCGCGGACATTCAGCAGCCTGCGGGCTTGGTCGTGGGCGAAAGCTGCGCAACCGGCGCTCCTGTGCTCGTCGACCCCTTCGACCAGCAGCGCTATGCCAACGCCAACATCGGGGTCTTCGGCTATTCGGGCGCGGGCAAGACGTACCTGTTGTCGACGCTCTTGATGGGGTCGCTCGGACGCGGCACACAGGTTTACGTGATCGATCCCGAGCACGAGTACGGCAACCTTGCGCGCCATCTCGGAGGCATCGACGTGCAGCTGGCCCTTGGGTCGGGCCACGCGCTGAACGTGCTCGAACTTCGTCCTTCCAATCGCCGCGACGAGTCATGGCTCGGACCTGCCACCGCGGATGCGGTCGACCTCTGCGCGGCAATCTGCGGCGGTCTTGACGAGTCCGAGCGGGCTCTGATCGAAGTCGCGGTCCGGGCTGCCTACCGGCAAGCCGAGCAGCCTCTGCTGCGCGATGTCGCGACCCTCCTTCCCGACGCATCTCGGGTGGCTGCCATCCTGCGCCGCTGGGTGCACGGCAGCCTCGGCCAGATGTTCAGCGCACCGACCAACATCGACCTCGATGCTCCGATCGTCGTTTTCGGCATGCGCGAGCTACGCGACGAGATGGTGGCGCCCGTCCACTTTCTGCTCGCAGAAGCGCTGTGGACGCGTATCAAGCGCAAGGACCGCCGACGCATGCTCGTGGTCGATGAGCTCGGCCTGTTGTTCGAAGACCCGACGATTCGCCGCTTCGTCGTCAGCCTGGCGCGCAGGATCCGCAAGTACGACGGATCGCTGGTCTTTGCGACCCAGAATCCGGGCGACCTGTTGAGCTCAGACCAGGGAGCGGTCGTGGCCACCAACCCAGCGCTTCTGTTCCTGGGGGCGCAGCGCCCTGGCGAGGCGGCGAAGCTCGAAACCGCGTTTCATCTCAGCCACCACCAACGCGCGTTTCTTGAAGCCGCCAGGCGCGGGGACTTCTTGCTCTCCGCCGGCCCCGACCGGCTCACCGTGCGCGTCCATGCGCCACCCTGGCAGGAGGAGGCGATGCGCCTGGCACGGGAGACGGCGGGACCGCCGCCTTGATTACCGGTAGGCTAAATCGCGTGCGGAGAGTCCTCCATCACCGCTTGCACGGCCTGCCAGAGCAGCGTCTCGAGCGGGTGCACGCCCAGTTCGAGGCCCTCGCCGCGGCCCGCGCGTGGCGCTGCGAGCCACCGTGGGTGGCGAGCTCATGCTCTCGCGGCCTGTTCGAAATGGAGTTCTTCAGGCATCTGAAGCTCGAGGACGTCGTGAATACCAGTGCGGCTGGGTTTGTGAAAATGGCCGGCGACGAGACGGACGCACTGATCCTTGCCATCTTCATGCGAGACCTGAGCGCGGAGTACGGGATCAAGACGACGTTGAAAGACGACGACCACCCGCTGGCCAAGCTACGCCGGCTGGAGTTCGATCACGGCCGCCTACCCAACGGCCAGTCGCTTGAGGAGATCCTTGCGAAACGCCCCGTGATCAAGAAAGTTCAGGGCGAGCGCATCCTCTTCTATCCGCCGACTTTCCGGCTGCACTCGCAAAGTCCTCCGAGCCCCGAGTGGGCCTATGCCCTGTTCGGCATCCGGGCGTATGCGCCGACGTTGCTCGAGGCTGAACAAGAAGCGCTCAAAATCCTGAGAGGCTTCGGGCACCTTGCCGGCTGAGGGTACCCTCGCTCGCGAGGGGACCATCGCATCCGCCGACGGAACCAGGCTCTCATACCGCGCATGGCCCAAAGCCGGTGCTGAGCTGACGTTCGCTGTCGTGCACGGACTGGGCGACCACGCGCGACGGTACGAGCGTTTCGCGCAGGCCATGACCAGGTATGGGTTCGGCACCTTCGCAGTGGATCTCCGCGGCCACGGCAAGAGCGCGGGCCGGCGCGGGCATGTGGACAGATGGTCTCAGTGGACGGACGACGTGGCCGCGTTCGTGACACATGTCGAGGGCATCGTGGGCGGAGAGGTCGTGCCGCTCGGCCATTCATTTGGTGGAGCAACGCTGCTGAGCACGCTACTGGAGCACAAGGTGCCGAACACGAAGCGATTCGTACTCTCCAGCCCGGCGCTTCGGTTGAAAGTGTCGGTGCCGCCCCTGAAGCTCAAGCTGGGCAGGGCGGCTTCCAAGATCCTGCCGAGGCTGACCCTCAACAACGAGGTCGACGCCAAGACCTTGTCACGCATACCCGAGGTGGTCGAGGCCTACCGCACCGATCCCCTCGTACACAACAAGATTTCCCTCCGCATGTACTCCGAGTGGGCAGATGCGTGCCAACGGATCTTTGCCCACGCTGGGGAGATCAAGCTCCCATTCCTGATTCTGGCCGGCACAGATGACCGGCTGATCGACCCCGTGGGCAGCAGGGAGCTGCACGAGCTGACCTCAGCCGTGAGCGAGCTAAGGCTGCTCGAAGGCCGCTACCATGAGCCCTTCAACGACCTGGAAAACGAGGAGGTCTTTTCGGTGATCGCGCATTGGTTGTCGAAATGAACCTCGATCCTGGATCGGCGGTAGCGTGGATCATCGTCGGGCTGATCTCCGGCGCGGTGGCCGCCCGCGTGGTCGCCGGCCGAGGGTTCGGCTGCATCGCCGACATCGTGGTCGGAGTGGCGGGAGCGTTCATCGGCGGCTACCTGCTTGGCGCCATCTTCCACATGACCGGTACGGTCGGGTTCTTCGGCAGCATCGTCGTAGCGTTCATCGGCGCCGTGGCGCTGCTGGCGGTGCTGAAGCTGGTCTCGGGCGGCCGGCTATGAACCTGAGCTTGCAGCTGCTGCCGAGCTGACGCGCTCGATCACCGCCGCCACGTCGGCCGGCGCGAAGATCGGGATATCGTGCGGCGTGTCAAACCAGCGGATCTCGACGTTGGGCGCCAGCGTTGCCAGGAGCGCCGCGCCGTGCTCCTTCCAACCGGAGATGTTGGCCGGACCGCCCCGAGCCAGCAGCGCGACCGCCGGCACATCGATGCGCGGCCACAGCGTGTCCGGCTGTGAGTCGTAAAGGCCGCGGAGCAGCTGGAGCCGCGCTGCCGCGGTAAGGGTAAGCACATATGCGCCGCCGTCGTCGACGACACGCGCTTTCACGAATGGTTCGAGGTCGTCATCCCACGCTCGCCCGAAGTCACGTTGAGATTCGGCGATGGCGTCCGCAAACGTCGTGAAACGCGGCAGCGGCGGCTGCATCAAGCGCTGCGCATCTTCCCAGCTGAACATGTTGGCGGCGCTCTGGACCGGACCGTCGATGAAAACGAGCGCCGAGGCGAGGCCCGGCCGGGTGCCCACCAACTCGAGCGCGACGGTGGCGCCCCACGAATGCCCTACGACCATGGGCTTTTCGAGGCCGAGCTCACCGATCACAAAGTCGGCGTCTTCGAGGAGCATGTCCATCGCGTAGCCATCCGACGGAGGGGAGTTCGGCGGCCTGCCGGTCAAGCCGTGTCCGCGCTGGTCGAGAGCGACCAGGCGACGGCTGGTGAGATGGCGGGCGAGGCGATCCCAATAGCGCGCGTTTGAGCTCAGGCCATGAAGCAGAAACACCGGAGGATCGCGCCGCGCGCCGGGTTCAGACTTCCAATCGAGGTAATGAAGGCGGACCCCACCTCGCTCGAGCCATCCGTCGGCCGGTTCTGTCACCCGCCCTAGCCTAGCCCGCGGCGGCCGCTACTTTTTCCTGTTCTCGGGCCGGCTCGCCTTGATTTGCGGCGGGGCGCTGGCGCCGCCTGATGAGCAGCGTCGTCAGTGCGGTGAAAGCCAGGACCGCAAGCGGCACATACAGGGTGAGCTTCATAGCGTCGATGAAGCCGCTCACGAAGACGTCGTGGGCAAGGGCGCTGATCTGATGCTGCACGGCGGGCGGGAGGCCCGCGGGCAGCTTGGCTCCGTTCTGGCCGGTGCCGATCTGGAATCCGTTGCTCGAAACCGAGCTGAACGCAGCCACGAACTGGGCCCGGAAGCTTTCCGGGAGCGTGCCGGCGTGGCTCACCGCCTGGTCGTGCAACGTGGTCGCGAGATGGTTCTGCAGCAAGGCGCCGACGACAGCACTGCCGATGGCGGCCCCGAGCTGGCGCGTGGTGTTGAGAATCCCAGACGCTGCGCCCGACATCTGCGGAGATATGTTGCGCATCGCAACGGTCGTCATGGGCGCAAAGGTCATGCCCATACCCGCTCCGGCCACGATCGCCGGCGCGAGGAAGTTGATCCAGGTCGAGTCGGGCCCGGCCACGTACGTAATCCAAACGAAGCCGACCGTGAACAGCGAGATGCCGGTCGTGAGGATGTATTTGGCGCCGACCTTGTCGGCATACCGGCCGGCGAAGGGTGCCGTGAACATGGATGTCAGAGACATCGGGGCCAGGGTCAGTCCTGCCGTCAGCGCTGAAAAGCCGCGGACCGACTGCAGATAGATGACGATCGGCAGGAATAGGCTGAGCATGCCGAAGCTGATGGCCGCGGCGACCCAGTTGGCGACCGCGAAGTTTCTATCGCGGAAAAGCGACAGCGGCACCAGGGGCTCGGCGTGGAAGCGCTCCCAGACCAGGAATACGGCTATGAGCGCGGCGCCGCCGATGATCACCTCAGGGATCGTCACCCCATATGAGCCGATCTCACCCCAGTTGTAGCGCTGGCCTTCGATGAGGCCGAAGACGATCGCGAAGAGGCCGGCGGTCGCGAGCACGATGCCGACGACGTCCCATCCGTGCCGGCGGCCGGTCCGGAGGTCAGGGATGATTGCGAACGTCGCGATCAGCGCCACGATCCCGATGGGCACGTTGACGAAGAAGATCCACTGCCAGCTGATGTAGGTGACGATGGCGCCGCCGACGGTCGGTCCGGCGATCGTCGCCAGGCCCGCCACCCCACCCCAGATTCCGAAGGCGGCGCCCCGCCGCTCGGGTGGGAAGAGCGTGGTGATGATGGCGAGCGTCTGTGGCGTCAGGACGGCGCCGCCGATGCCCTGGAGGATGCGCGCGCCGATGAGCTCGTTGGCGTTTTGCGAAAAGCCACACAACGCCGAAGCGACCGTGAAGATGAAAAGCCCGATCGCGAACAGGTTGCGCTGCCCGTAGAGGTCGCCCAGTCTGCCGGCGGGAATCAGCAGCACCGCATAGGTCAGGATGTAGGCGTTCAGAACCCACAAGATCTGATCGAGGGTGGTGTTGAGCCCGGCGCTCATGGCCGGGATGGCGACGTTGACGATGGTCGTGTCCAGCAGGATCATGAAGAACCCGCTGGTCAGGACCACGAGGACCAACCATGGATTAGTGCGTGCTTGTGCCATGACTTCTCCTTAACATCTCGTGGCCGGAATCGATTCCGACCTTCCACTCCAGCTTGCCGTCGACAATTTCCCCTTCGAGCTTGCGCACCCACTTGCGCTCGGCGTCGAGCATCGCGATCTTGTGTTCCATTTCGATGAGCGCCAGTCGCGTCAGTCCTTGCCTGTGCAGCTCAGCGAGCACGTGTTCGAACTTCGTGACCAGGGCATCGAGCGAAGCCGCACGTTCGTGAAGGTGGCTTGCAGCCTCGGATGCTGCGAGGTGGTGCATGAACATCAAGCCGGCGACGAACTGCGGGTACTCGCGGGTCGGCTTGCGGAGCAACTCCCCAAGGGTGCGGGTCAGCACCTCTTGCCCTGATTCCGTGAGCTTGTAGATGGTCCGCTCGGGCCGGCGGCCTTCCTTTTCGCGCTCGATGGGGAGGATCCAGCCCTTGCGCTCGAGCACGTCGACGGTGTGGTACAGGGTTCCGAAGTTGAGTCTGATGAACTCGTCGTGGTGCCGGACACGCATGGTCGA
>DASWGF010000327.1:0-7841 GCA_036393875.1 Candidatus Dormiibacterota bacterium | reverse complement strand
TCGCCCACATGGCGCCGTGCTGACGAGAGTGGGAAGTCGGCTAAGCAGGAGACGGGGTACAACGGCCCGAGTACCAAACCCTCAGTCCAATTCATTTACAGACTCGGTTCGTCGGTCGAAGTCTAGTGGGCTGTAGTTTCCGTAACGCGAACCGAACCTTCGTCATCGTCGGCGCGCCAATTGCCCTAGCCCACCGTGGGCTAACCAACGCAACCCCGGCTATTAAGCCATGACCTCAAGATGTCAGGGTGAGCAGTCAGGTCTCGAGAGACCACTGGACCTTCTCGAGAGGAGCTCTAGTCATGAAGGGCGCCGATGACTGAGATGCATGGACTCGTCCCTCCTGACCCGTGGCACTCCTGGCTGGTTGTTTGGCGGACGGGCATCGGCTGCGCTAGAGATCGGGGAGCCGAGATCAGGCCCCTAAACATCGCGCCACCGGCACCACAGGAGGCACTCGACAACGTGGAGCGGCGAATAGGACGACCTATTCCCGAGTCCTTGCGGAGGTCACTTGCGATGTTCTCGTCGAACTTTTACTTCCGATGGTTTCCGGTGTCCTGGTTGGGATCGTCCGGACCCGTCCACTCCGCATTGATGTTGATTGCGTGCTCGGCATCTCTGCCGGTGAACGCAGTTGCCATGTCGTCCATGCGGCGGACTGCTCCGCCCATGTGGAAAACGATCGTGTAGGAATGGGGTGAACGGTGGGCGCCCGCCTAAGTTCAAGACTCTGACTGAGGCCGGGGGCTTCAACTTCGCGCAGTAGTGATGCTGGTGACAGGCTTGCTTTCGCTTCGCAGGATCATCGAGGCAAAAGCTGGAGCGGGAGACGGGCTTCGAACCCGCTACCTCGACCTTGGCAAGGTCGCGCTCTACCAAGTGAGCTACTCCCGCTCGGGCAGAGCAGAAATCATAACCCGCGGCCGAATCCTCACCGGTACCGGAGGGTGAAGATGGCCGTCCCCACGGCCCAGAGGATGGCGATCAGAGGCAGGACAAAGGTCCAGCTCAAATGAGGCATCCCCACTCCTTCCAGGAACCCATAGCCGAACGTGAGCAAGGCAGTCGCCCCTAACGAGAACCCGAAGGCCTGCATCTGGATGCGCTTATGGAGCTCGTCCAGGCGCGACAGGGCGCGGACGAAGATCCAGATGGTCAGGGCGGCTGGAGCTACAGGCAGCACCGCCACGACGTATCGCCACCCCGCGCCTGGGTTCGCCTGCAGCACGGTCACTGTGCCCACCAGAACCATCAGGTAAGCCAGCATCGCCAGCCCGAACTCGATCTGCGACCGGTAGGTGATCCAGGTCGATTGGAAGGCCGCCGGCGTGGGCATCTCGACGTGTGCCGGCGCCGTTGACTCTGTCCGCAGGAACGGCGAAGCGGGATGCGTGTAGAGCGGTTCGATGGGTGTGTCGTCCGGGTTTGGCGGCTGCTCGCTCATTCGTAGGGCAGTGTAAAGCCAGTCTTGCGATGTCTCGATCGGCTCACCGCGACCATGGTTTGACGCGTGGCGAGACTGCATCTATAAATACGCCCGAGAGTTGAACGTGAGCAGAATGAGCCCGGGCATGATGCCCAAACCGAGCGAGCAGGCCAAAGCGGCGTTCACCAAGCTTGTCCCCGACGAGCCCGCGGTGACGCTGCGACCAATGTTCGGCAACCTGTCGGCATTTGTGAACGGCAACATGTTCGCGGGGCTGTTCGGCGAGGACCTCTTCGTCCGGTTGCCCGATGAGCAGAGCGCGCCCATTCGCAAGCAGGGTGGTCGCGATTTCGAGCCGAGGCCCGGTTACGCGATGAAGGGCTATGTGACCGTTCCGAGCACCTGGCGCACAAAACCGGCCGCGGCGAAGGCGTGGATAGCCGCCTCGCTCGTGTTCGCTCGCAGCCTCCCGCCCAAAGTTGCCGCGGGCAAGAAGGCCCCGGCTAAGAAGCCGTCCGCCCGAAGGTAGCCCCGAGCTAGCGGCGCTTCGGCTTGCCCTTCTTCTGTTGGGTTTTGCCTTTTCCGCCCTTGCCGTCCGATCTACCGACGGTGGCCGGGGGCGGGGCCGGGGCCTTGGCGGCCGGAAGCGGCGCGATCGACGGCTTGGCGGCCACAGGCGCCACGATCGGAGCCTTCGCGGCGGGAGGCGCGACGATCGGAGCCTTAGCGGCGGGAAGCGGCGGGGTCGGAGCCTTGGCGGCCGGTGGTGACGCCATCGGTGTGGCGACGATCGGAGCCGCCGGCTTGCTCGCAGCTTGAGGTTCGGGTGCGACCGGCTTGGGCTCGACAACGGCCGGCTTCGGCTCGGGCATGACCGGTTTCGCCTCGGTGGCCTTTACCGGCGCTTCGGCAGCCGCGCCCATCGAAACCTTGCCGCTGAACGTCGCCCCATCCTGGATGGTCAGGCGCGCCACGCGGACGTCGCCGATCAGCGAGCCCGACCTCGTCACCTCCAGGCGCTTGCGCGCTATGACCGCGCCCACCACCTGGCCGGAAATGCTGATGTCTCGGCCCGTGACCGAGGCCTTGACCTTGGCCAGGTCGTCGATCGCTACATCACCCGTGACCTCGACCTCGCCCTCGACGATCCCACTGACGCGTAGGTCACCCTCGATGTAGATCTGCCCGATCACGCGGTCACGCGGCCCCAGCGTGACCGCGTTGTGCTGATTCGAGTCGACAGGGCGGGAGGTCGGCGGCGCGTCCGCCGATGCGGGAATTGGACGCCTAGCCGGGGTGCTGCTCAAAGTCGCCCATTCTGACGTAGCCGTTCAAGCTGGCTCCGTCCTCGATCTGCAGCCGGCGCGCCTGGACGTCTCCGTTCAGCTTTGCCGCTTTTCCGAGCGTGAGCTTGTCTCGGGCAGTCAGCTTGCCTTCGACCACGCCCTTGATGGTGACGTTGGAGGCTTCGATCAGGGCCTTCACGACCGAGCCGTTCCCGACGTCCAAGTTGCCCCCGACCCGAAACTCGCCTTCGGCCCGCCCGCCATCGACGGCCATGTGACCGCCGAAGGTCAGCTTGCCTTCCAGTACGTCGTTCGGACCGAGCGTGAATTTCTGTTGTCCATCACGCTTGGATTCGGACTGGCCGTCCGTGTGCGTGCCCTCAGCCACGGCTTGTTGTGTATCCATGAGCCTGTACTCCCCGCCTTGATATTGACCTCGGGTCCCGCCCGAAGCAGGGTCACAGGATACTTCAGGGCCCACCCCCGCCGGGAGCGCGATCTCCCTTGTTGCCAGGCAACGATCGGTAGGTACCGCTCAGCCGGATGAGCCATGACCGCGAGAAGTCCAGCCAATTTCAGGCGCTGCGGTCCTCGATCTCCCACGCGTGGTCGAGCAGATGCCAGGCCATGCGCCGCGCAGCGTACCGCGGCGGCCATCTCTTCTCGCCCGTCTGCGGAGCTCCCGCCGCCGCCCGGATCGCGTCGAGGATCGCCTTGCGAGTCGCGGCCACCGCGACCCTGTCGTCCCGCCTTGGCGTCTTGAGCTTGACGCCGAGCCTGGATGTGTACGCGGACTCGGCGTCGATGATGTGGTCGGCGATCTTGTCGCGGTCGCGGCCTCCGCCGCGCGGTCCCTTCCGCAGTTCGGCCGGCGCTTTGGCGACCGCAGCGTCGAACACCTTCCACGACGCTCTCAGCAGCGCGCAAATTCGCTCCGCCTCGAGGGCCGTCAGCGACTTCGTGTCGCTCGAAGCGGGCAGGCCGGGGGCGCCGAAATCGGTGGTCGCGTTGCCTTGCACACGCTCGACGACCTTGAATGTGCTTTTCGGGTCGGGGGCGAATTCGATGCGCGCAGCCTTGGGCACCGCGGCGTATCGGGGGGCATAGGCCGCCAACGCCTCCAGCGCCCGTGGCTCGTCCCTGGCCGATCGGGTCCAGCCGGGCCAATCGAGTGCTGACGCAAAGACTCGCTTCTCGCCGATTTCGAGATAGACGGGGATGGCGGGCATCGCGGCCAAACGTACCCTAACCCCGATCGGGCACGCCTAGACTTTCGGCCATGACGGCCCTTTATCACGATGCCCAACGACGGCTGCAGGACCAGTTCGACACGCGACGCCTCGCCGACCGTATCGAGGAGCGATTGGTCCATGACCACCTTGACGAAGACAACGTCGCATTCATCACCGCGCGCGACATGTTCTTCCTCGCGACGGTTGACCCGGAGGGGAGGCCGAACTGCTCCTACAAGGGCGGCGACCCGGGCTTCGTGCGCGTGGTGGACGACCGCACGCTGGCGTTTCCCAACTACGACGGCAACGGCATGTATCTCTCGATGGGCAACGCTCTCGCCACGGGCGAGGTGGGGATGCTGTTCATCGATTTCGAAAAGCGCCACCGCATGCGCGTCAACGGCGTCGCCACCGTGACCGAGAACGACGACCTCATCGAGGCCTACCCATACGCGCAGTTCATCGTCCGGGTAGCGGTTCGGCAGGTCTTTCCCAACTGCACGCGCTACATCCATCGCTACCAGCTGGTCGAGCGGTCGAAGTTCGTGCCCAGGAGGACCGGTCCGCCGCCGGTGCCGGACTGGAAGCGCTCCGATTGGGCCTGCGACGTGCTGCCCGAGGGCGATCCCGCCCGCCAACCCGGGACCGCAGATTAAAGTACGGACCGACGCCGGCGGTTTGGGCTAGAAGGAGGCGCGCGTCGTGAGCATTTTCCGAAAGGCTTACTCCGTGGCAGGCGCGATATTGATGCTTCAGTTCGTCCTGCAGCTCTACTTCGTGGCTGCGGCGCTGGTCACGATCTTCCAAGCCAACGACAATGCGAAGGACGTCTATTCGGCGTTCAAGACCGCGGACAGTTTTGCCGGCTTACACAGGGCGAACGGAGACCTCCTCGGGATCACCATCCTTGTGATGATCGGCTGCTCATTTGGGGCGCGGTATCCATGGCGGACCACCATCTTGACCTCGGTGCTCTTTGTTCTGCTCGTAATCCAGTCCTTCCTGGCGTACATCAACGTTCCAGTTGTGGCGGGGCTTCACGGCGTCAACGCGCTGATCATGATCGGCCTGGGCGGATACCTGACCGGCCGCAACTGGGCTTTCCGCCGTGGGTCGGACGCCGCCCCAACGACGCCCTAGCCAACCCAGAGGAATATCCGCGCCGCGGGGGCCAATTACAGTTGGCGTTTTGAGACGAATTCATTACGCGTGGATCGTCGCCGCGGTCACGTTCATCGCGCTGATGGGGGCGGCCGGCTTCCGCGCCACACCCAGCGTGTTGATCGTGCCCCTCCAGAACGAATTCGGCTGGAACCGGGCGGTCATCTCGGTCGCAGTCTCGATCAACCTGATCCTGTTCGGCCTGACAGGTCCGTTCGCCGCCGCGCTCATGGACCGCTTCGGCCTTCGCAAGGTGACGGTGGGCGCGTTGGCGACGGTGTCCGCCGGCGCGCTGCTGACGACCATCATGAACTCGCCGTGGCAGCTCTACCTGCTCTGGGGGGTTGTGGTTGGCCTCGGCACCGGGTGCATGGCCTCGGTGCTCGCGGCGACGGTGGCCGGCCGCTGGTTCGTGCATCGTCGCGGCCTGGTCCTGGGCGCTTTGACGGCCGCCGGGGCCACCGGGCAGTTGATATTCCTGCCCGCGCTCGGCTGGATGGCGCAGTACCTCGGCTGGCGGGTGGCCGCAGTCTCGGTCGGGCTCGCCGCGCTCGCCGTCGTGCCGGTGGTCGCGATATTTCTCCGCAACCGCCCGAGCGACCTGGGGCTGCGCGCATACGGAGCGACCGAGGCCGACAACGTGCCGCTCGCGACCGGCAGCCCGATCGTGAACGCATTTCGGGGCCTCAAGGTCGGAGTCCGCTCGCGCGACTTCTGGCTCCTCGCCGGCAGCTTCTTCATTTGCGGGGCTTCCACCAACGGCCTCATTGGCACCCACCTGATCCCAGCTTCGATGGACCACGGGATGGCCGAGGTGACGGCCGCCAGCCTGCTGGCTGTGATCGGAGTCTTCGACGTGATCGGCACGCTGGCGTCCGGGTACCTGACCGATCGCTTCGACAGCCGCTGGCTGCTGTTCTTCTATTACGGCCTGCGCGGCCTGTCGCTCCTGCTGCTCCCTTACGTCTTCGGTAGCGCCTACTTCGGCCTGATCCTGTTCATCGTCTTCTACGGGCTCGATTGGGTCGCCACCGTGCCACCGACGGTCCAGCTCGCGCGCAAGATCTTCGGACAGCAGAATTTCGCGATCGTATACGGGTGGATCTTCGCCGCCCACCAGCTCGGCGCTGCTTCGGTTGCCTTCGCGGCGGGCGCGGTCAGGACGGTTTTCGGCGACTACCAGCTGGCATTCATGAGCTCGGGCCTTCTCTGCCTGATCGCCGCGGGACTCGTGCTTCGAATCGCGCGCCTGCGCCCTGCCGCTCCGGTCGAGGTGCCGGCAATGCCCGTAGGGGCCGAGGCTCCCGCCTACTCCTGAGCCGATCACGGCGCCTCGCGATCGCCGGCATCGCCATCGCTGCAGCGCTGCTGCCCCAGATCGCCTTCGCCCACGCCCAACTGATCCAGTCGGGCCCACCGCCGGACGCAATCATGTCGACGCTCCCCCCGGTGGTCGAGTTGGTTTTCAGCGAGCCCGTCTCGCCCGCGGGGGCGGGCATCAAAGTCTTCAGCCCGTCAGGCCACCAGATCGCCGGGCCCGCCATCTCGCGGGGGGCGTTGCTCTATGCGCCGATGAGCTCGGTTGATTCGGGGACGTTCATCGTGAGCTGGCAGGTCCTGGCAGCCGATACGCATCCATCCCGAGGGGCCTTCAGCTTCTCGGTCGGCCGCCCGAGCGCCAATCCTTACTCATCGTTGCTGACGGGTGGCGAGATCGGCACGGCGACTCCACTCGGGTTCGTGCTGCAGGCCCTCGCCCGCTGGGTGCATTTCGCTGGTTTCGCGCTCGTCTTCGGCGTGGTCGCCTACTCCGTTTTGACGCGGGACAAGCAGCGCGACAATCGGCCGTTGAGGCAGCTCATCGGCGCGGGCATCGTATTGCTCATCGCCTCCGAACCGCTCGCGCTCCTCGGTCAGCTCGCCAGCCTTTCCTTCGACGCCGACACTGCGATCGCAGTCCTCGCCTCGGGATTCGGCCGCCTACTCGGCCTACGCCTCGCGGGGGCGCTGCTGGTCTGGGCGGTGTGGTCGCTAGAGTCGCCGTGGCCCGTCCTCGCCGTCGGCGTCGCGGTGGCGCTGATCGACGGGGCGAGCGCTCATGCAATCCCGGGGTTGCCGCTGGCCGGCCAGGCCCTGGTCGCGATCCACGTCTTCGCCATGAGCCTGTGGGTGGGTGGGCTCGCCGCGTTTCTTCTCGTCCCGGACCGCCGCTTCGGGCGCTACGCTGCGCTGACATTCGCGGTCGCCGCCATCAGCGGGCTTCTGCTCGGAGTCGCCCACGTCGGCCTGTTGCAGTCACTGATGACGACTCCCTACGGACAGGCCTTGATGATCAAAGTGCTCGTCGTTGGTGCAGCATTGTCGATGGCCTTGATCCGCCGGCGCCGCCTCGAATTGGGCGTCGTGCTGGCCGTCATCGCCGCAGCGGCCGTGCTCGGGGCTCTGCCCCCGCCCCGCTAGGTCCGCGCGATTGGAGCGGGTGAAGGGAATCGAACCCTCGTAAACAGCTTGGAAGGCTGCCGCACTACCATTGTGCTACACCCGCTTTGGGACGTTCGCCTGCCCGCTGGAACTTGCAGGCAACGCCGGTAATTAGAGTACCTAGCTAGGCCCCATCGTCTAGTGGACTAGGACGCGGCCCTTTCAAGGCTGAGATCGCGGGTTCGAATCCCGCTGGGGCTACCACCCGACTGCGGTAGCCAATAAGCTAGCGCCTACAACGTTGACGATGGG
>DASWGF010000326.1:0-3944 GCA_036393875.1 Candidatus Dormiibacterota bacterium | reverse complement strand
CGAGGGGATCATCCGGGTGGGCCTCGTCCTCGGCTACCTGTCGCTGATCGCACTGCTGCCCGACGTGCGCCGGGTCTTTCAGTACCACGGCGCCGAGCACAAGACGATCAACGCCTTCGAATCGGGATGGCCGCTGGAGGTTTCGTCGGTCCGGCGCGCCAGCCTGCTTCACCCTCGTTGCGGCACCGGCTTCCTGCTGGTCGTCCTGGTTGTGAGCGTGATCGTGTTCTCGGTCGTGGCTCTGTTCAACCCGAACTGGTTCTGGCTGATCACGAGCCGCGTGCTTGCGATCCCACTCATCGCCGGAGCGGGGTTTGAGCTCATCCGCTTCATGGCCCGCAACCGGACCAACCCGGTTGTGAAGGTCATGCTGCTGCCGGTCCTCGCGACTCAGAAGTTCACGACGCGCGAACCGTCGGACGACATGCTCGAGGTTGCGATCGTCGCCTTCAACAGCGCCCGCGAGGGTGAGGAGGACACGGCCGGAGCAGCGGCTTGAAAGCGCAAGTGGGGCAGGCCCCCCTTGCGGTAAACCCCCCAACGAGCATGAGACGCTATCGGCTGCGTCGTGAGGGGGCGGTGGCCAGGCGAAGCCCGGCCACCGGGATTACAAGGTGATAGATCGCGTCAAGGCGATCGATCATCGCTATCACGAGATTGAGGCCGAGATGGGGAGGCCGGAGGTCGCCTCCGATCACGAGCAGCTGACGAAGCTGGCCCGCGAGCAGAGATCGCTACGCGAGGTCGTGGAGGCGTACCGCTCCCTTCGAAATGCGCAGAAAGAGATGGAGTCGGCGCGGGACCTCGCCAGGCACGAGAAGGACGCCGAGATGCAGGAGTTCCTGCGGTCAGAAGAGCGCCGAGCGGCGTCCCAGGTCGCGGAGCTCGAGGAGCGGCTGAAGGTACTTCTGCTGCCCAAGGACCCGAACGACGACAAGGATGTCGTGGTCGAGATCCAGGGTGCGGAAGGTGGGGAGGAGGCGGCGCTCTTCGCAGCCGACCTGTTCCGCATGTACACCAGGTGGGCCGAGAAGAAGGGTTGGAAGGTCGAGGTCGTCGAGTCCTCGCCGAGCGAGAAGGGCGGGTTCGACAAGATCGTGTTCGAGGTCCACGGCCAGGGCGCCTACTCGCAGCTGAAGTACGAGGGTGGCGTCCACCGCGTGCAGCGGGTGCCGAAGACCGAAGCGCAGGGCCGCATCCACACCTCGGCCGCGACCGTCGCGGTGATGCCGGAGGCTGACCCGGTGGAGGTCGAGATCAAGCCCGAGGACCTCGAGATCAAGACCTCGACCTCCACTGGGCCTGGCGGACAGAGCGTGAACACGACCTACTCCGCCATCCGCATGACCCACAAGCCGACTGGCTTGGTCGTGAGCATGCAGGACGAGAAGTCGCAGCTGCAGAACCGCGAGAAGGCGCTGCGGGTCCTGCGCGCACGGCTTTATGACCTGAAACTTGCCGAGCAGCAGGCGGCCATCGGCGCCGAGCGCCGTTCGATGGTCGGCACGGGCGGCCGCTCCGAGAAGATCCGCACATACAACTTCAAAGAGAATCGGGTGACCGACCACCGGATCAAGCTCACGCTGCACAGGCTCGACTCCGTAATGAACGGCGACCTCGACGAGCTGGTCGCCGCGCTTGTCAACGCCGAGCGTGCCGCTCAGCTCAACGGCGGGAACCTGTCGGCTAATTGACGGTCATCGAGGTCCTCAAGGCAGCCTCCGGGCACCTGCAGAAGAATCACTCCGACTCGGCGCGTCTGGATGCCGAGGTGCTGCTGGCGCAGGCGCTCGGCTTGCGCCGGCTCGACCTCTACCTCCAGTTCGATCGACCGCTGTCCGACGACGAGCTGAGCCGTTACCGCGGCCTGGTCAAGCGGCGCGCGCATGGCGACCCTGTCGCCTATCTCGTCGGCCATAAGGAGTTCATGGCGCTGGACTTCGAGGTGACGCCCGCAGTCCTGGTGCCCAACCCCGACACGGAGGTGCTGGTCCAGCGCGCTGTTTCGATCGCGCGGCAGGCGGTTAGTCCGGTCCGCGTTGCGGACATCGGCACCGGCAGCGGCAGCATCGCGATCGCGATCGCGCACTACGCGCCGGGAGTCGAGGTATGGGCGAGCGATGTCAGCCGCGAAGCGCTCGCGGTCGCAGCGCGCAACGTCGCCCGGCACGGCCTGGACGATAGGGTGCACCTGGCCTGCGGCGACCTGCTCGAACCGCTGCCGGGACAGTTCGACCTGGTGTGCGCGAACCTGCCCTATGTGGCGCCCGGTACGGACCTGCCCGCGGAGGTCACCGCCCAGCCGGCCGGCGCGCTCTATGCGGATCAGGACGGCGCTGCCATCGTGCTGCGTCTGGTCGCGGCCGCCCCGGCCCGTCTCAATCCCGGAGGCCGGCTGCTCGTCGAGGTGAGCCCCGAGATCGCCACCGCCATCGCCGAGGCGGCGGGCCGAGCATTCTCCAACCACGAAATGCATCGCGACCTCGGCGGCCACGAAAGGCTGATCGAAGCGTGGTCCTGAAACCGACCCGCGCCGGGCTGACCCGGGCAGCGAAACTCCTTCGAAGCGGTGGCGTGATCGCGTTTCCGACCGACACCGTCTACGGGCTCGGTGCGGCGGCGGACGACGAGGTCGCTTGCCGCCGGATCTTCGCGATCAAGGGGCGGCCGGTCGGCCTGCCCTTGATCCTGATGGCGGCCGCCGAGTCGCAGCTCGAAGGCTGGGTGCACGTGGACGGCCGCGCCGAAGATTTCATCCGGCGCTTCTGGCCGGGGCCGCTCACGGTCATCCTTCACGCCAAGGGCGGCGGCACGCTCGGCGTGCGGATCCCCAAGCACGAGGTCACGCTCGAGCTCCTGCGCGCCGCCGGGCCGCTCATGACCACGAGCGCGAACCTTCACGGCAAGGAGCCGGCGATGAGCGCTGAAGAGGCTGCGTCGCTGACCGGGGTGACGGCGGTCCTCGACGGCGGTCCCGCGCCAGGCGGGGTAGCGTCAAGCGTCCTCGACCTGACAGGTCCAGAACCGCACGTTCTGCGCGAGGGAGCGATCTCGACGGCGCACCTCCTGGGCGCGCCGCCACCCCGCGCGGGATAGCAAGTACGATTCCGAACATGGCCGCTCCCATCACCACGATGACGTTCCGGGCGCTGGACCGCGACGATCCGGAGATCGCCAACCTGATCCGAAAGGAGTACAGGCGGCAGTCGGAAACTCTGGAGCTCATCGCCTCCGAGAACCTCACCAGCCCGGCCATCCTCGAGGCTCTCGGCACCCTGCTCACCAACAAATATGCCGAGGGCTACCCGGGCCGGCGCTATTACGGCGGCACGGGCGAGGTGATCGACAAGATCGAGTCGCTCGCGGTCGATCGGGCCCAGCGGCTTTTCGGCGCCGAGTACGTGAACGTCCAGCCGCACTCCGGGTCGCAGGCCAACGCGGCCGTCTACATGGCAGTGTGCGAGCTGGGTGACCGGGTCATGGGTATGGACCTGTCGGCCGGCGGTCATCTTTCACATGGCAGCCCGGCCAACTTCAGCGGCAAGTTCTACGAGATCCACTCGTACGGCGTCAGCCGCGACACCGAGCTGATCGACTACGACGCGATGGAGAAGCTCGCCGAGCAGGTGCGGCCGAAGATGATCATCGGCGGATTCTCCGCGTACTCGCGCATCGTCGACTGGGCCCGCATGCGGTCGATCGCAGATTCGGTCGGGGCCACGTTCATGGTCGACATGGCGCACGTCGCCGGGCTGGTGGCGGGTGGCGTGTACCCATCGCCAATCCCGCATGCGCCCATCGTCACGACCACGACGCAGAAGACTCTCCGGGGCGCATGGGGCGCGATCATCCTGTGCGACAAGGCGCACCAGAAGTCGATCGACTCGGCGGTCTTCCCAGGCATCCAGGGTGGACCGCTGATGCATGCGATCGCAGCCAAAGCA
>DASWGF010000325.1:0-7869 GCA_036393875.1 Candidatus Dormiibacterota bacterium | reverse complement strand
CTCCAGCAGTGGCCGCGAGGCGAGACCGAGGAATCGGCCAAGCATGGCGGCTGCTGCTCGCTGTCCGCGGTCGAGGATGCACGACGCGTCGCCACGGTGCTCGGCATTCCTTATTACTGCTGGAACCTGGAAGCGGAGTTCGGCAAGCGCGTCATCGAGCCTTTCCACCGAGATTACCTCGAGGGCAGGACGCCGAACCCATGCGTGCGGTGCAACGCGTTCGTCCGTTTCGACCTCATGCTCTCGCGCGTGCTGGAGCTCGGCTTCGAGAAGCTCGCCACTGGGCACTACGCGCGCATCTTGGACAGCCAGGAGGGGCCGGAGCTGCACACCGCCATCGATCCCGCGAAGGATCAGTCCTACATGCTGTATCACCTCGATCGCGATCGACTCGCGAGCATCGCGTTTCCGCTCGGGCGCATGACCAAGCGAGAAGTGCGCGAGCATGCGCGAGAGTTCGGGCTGCCTGTCGCCGACAAGGCGGAGAGCCAGGAGATCTGCTTCGTGCCTCGGGGCGAAACCGCGCGGTACCTGGCCGAGCGGCTGCCGGTGCGGGCGGGTGCGGTCGTCGACTCGTCCGGACGCGAGCTCGGCGACCATCGCGGCACGGCGCTTTACACGGTGGGCCAGCGGAGCGGTTTCGGCGATCTGCGCGAGGCCGGGCCGTGGTACGTGATCAAGATCGACGCCCCCGCCAACCAGCTGGTGGTGGGGCGCAGGGAGGAGCTGGCGGTGCGCGAGATCGAACTTCGCGACGTGACGTTCATCGCCGGAACGGAGGCCGAGCCGGTTCGGTGCGAGGCGCGGCTGCGTTATCACTCACAAGCCATCCCCGCCATGTACGCGTCCGGCCGCCTCACGCTTGACGAGCCCTTCCTCGGCGCGGCGCCGGGGCAGGCGGCGGTTCTTTACACAGGCACGAAGGTGCTGGGCGGCGGGACCATCGTCAGAGCGCTGTAACCAACCCTTCCTGGTAGAACCGCACCGGGTGGCGAAGCCCGTGGTTGCGCTCGTACTCCGACCACGCCGCCTCGTACAACTTCGCGCCCTGCGCACGGATGTCCTCCGCAGCCGGCGCCGAGACGCCGGATGCACGCAAGCGCTTGGCCAGCGAGGAGAGCGCGAAGTCGCTCAGCTCCTGGCCGTTGACCCGAAGGGGAGGCGGCACAGCGCGAGGATCTTCGATCGGCAGTCTCCGGTCAGGCGCTACTGCGGTCCGCACCGCCGGCTCGAGCAGGTCGAGCACCTTGAGCGTGACCACGCGCGCCATCTCAGGCTGCTTTGCGATGCGGCGGCGCAGCGCCAGGACGCCGAACCCGATGTGGCGGGACTCGTCGCGAGCCACCGCCGTGAAGCCGGCCACGAAGCCGGGCATCATGCCGACGTTCCGCAGCGTGCGCAGGAGGCTGCGCTGGCCGGTGACCGCGAGGTAGCCCTCGATGATCAAGTGGTAGGTGACCACGCCTTCCACCCACGCGAGCTCGTTGTGGGGCTCGCGGCGGATCAGGTCCATCGCATCGACGAGCTGCTGCTCGAAGATCTTTCGGAAGCCCTCGGTAGCACGCGGCCCAATCGCCTCGAGCGCCGCGTGCAGGCCTCCACCGACTTCCAGCACGTCCTCGAAGAACCGTTGAAAGAACACGGTGTGCCGGGCCTCGTCCGCGATCTGGGTGGCGAGGAAGATCCGCTCGTCCTCGTATGGCGCTGCATGAAGCAGCGGTGCCAGAGTGTCGGTGACCGCCTGCTCGCCGATGAAAAAGAGCGTCATCGTGTTCTGCATCACCTGCCGGATGTTCGCGGGCAGGTTCTGCCAGTGCTGGACGTCGGCCGAGAAATCGAGGTCCGACACCGCCCACTGCTGCCGTTCCCAGCGCCGGTACAGCGAGGCGGTATCGATCTCCGGTTCGAGGAGGTGGTCCATCTGCGCCTCGACATCGTCAACGCTGACGCCGACGAGATCGACCAGGGGCGCCTCTTCCACCCGCCGGACTGCGTCGAGCACCGATTGAGCGGTCATCGAGGTCGGCGCTAGTGTAAGTCGCCAATGTGCTGCACGCCCCTCTCCCTCGAAAGGGGGGAACTCCCCCCTTTACGCGCCGGGCCTGGCGGAGCCAGCTCCCGGCGCACCCCTCTGCTAACCCTCTCCCCTCGAGGGGAGAGGGGATCAAGTTGATCGAAACCCAGCGGCTCCTCATCCGCCTGGCGGAGGTCGCGGATGTGCGGGAGATCATCCGTTACTACCGCGACAACCGCGAGCACCTGCAGCCGTTCTCGCCGACGTATCCGCCCGATTTTCTCGACGAGGCGACGTGGCTGGAGCAGGTGCGCGTCCGTCTGGCCGAGTTCGCGGCCGGGGCAGGCTTCCGGGCCTTCGTGTTCGCTCGCGACCTGCCGAACCGGATCATCGGGAACCTCAACCTCACGCAGGTCCACCGGGGGGCGTTTCAATCGTGCGTGCTGGGCTACAACCTGGCCGCCGACGAGCAGGGCAAGGGCTACATGACCGAGGCCGTGCGCGGCGCCGTCGCATTCGCGTTCGAGACCTGGAAGCTGCATCGGGTCGCAGCCGGCTACGTGCCGCGCAACACGCGCAGCGCAGCAGTCCTGGACCGATGTGGCTTCAAGGTCGAGGGCAACTCGCCCGCGTATCTGCTCATCGATGGCCGGTGGGAGGACCACGTGCTGACCGCGATCATCAACCCGAGCTGGACCGCTCCGGCGCCTTGAACCTGCCGCCGCCCACCGACCTCGCGGTCGCCGCTCTCCGCTGGCTCGAGTACGCGGGCCTGCTCGCGTTCGTGGGGGTGCTGGTGGTGCGCCGGCTGGCGGCGATGCGACCGGCGATCACCTGGGCGCGCCCGTCGATGCAACCGGCGCTGGCTGCAGCCTTCGTCGGTGGGCTTGCGGTGGTGAGCATTGACGCGGTGCGCCTGGGTCATCCGTCCGTCTCTGGCATCGTTCGCGTCACGGCGGAAGGCGTCGCGCTGGGCCTGTGCATCCGGGGTTATCCCTTGGTGGTGCCGCCCGGCATCTTGGCGGCGGCGGCGCTTGCGTTTGCCGGCCACGCGGCCATGATCAATCCCCCCGCGGGCGCGATCTTCACGGACGCGACCCATGTTCTGTCGGCCGGAGCGTGGGCCGGCGGCATCCTGGCGCTCGCCACCCTGCGACCGCCGGCCGGATGGGGAGCGGACGAAGGGCGCGCGATGATCCAGCGATTCGGACGGGTCGCGTTCCTGGCCTTCACGATCACGGCCTTGACCGGGGTGCTGCGGGCAAGCGAGGAGCTGCGCGGGTTCGATGACTTGTGGGGAACGCCATATGGGCTGGTTCTGAGCCTGAAGACGGCCGGCGTCCTGGTCATGGTCGCGATGTCGGTTGTGGTCTGGCGACGTGGGTTCCAGCACGCCCGAGCCGAAGGGGCGCTGGTGCTCATCGTCCTCGCCGCCACCGCCATGCTGGCGGCTTTCCCAATGCCTCCCGGCCAGGCATAGAATCCGCCCATGGCCACCGTGCGGAAGGTCATGAGCGAAACCCTGTTCACGGTCAGCCCTTCGACCACCGTGGGCGAAGCAGTAGCGCTCATGGCCCAGCACCGCGTGGGCTCGATGCTCGTCATGGACGGCACCAGGCTCGCCGGCATCTTCACCGAGCGCGACACCGTGCGGGCGATCTCGCACTCCCATGACGCCCCCTCGCACGAGGTCTCGTCGTGGATGACGCAGGATCCCATGACGATCGGCCCCGACGAGCAGGTCGAGGACGCGCTGAAGACGATGCTCGACCACGGATTCCGGCACCTGCCGGTCGTCAGGGACGGCGAGGTGATCGGGATCGTGTCCATACGAGACCTCGCCGGCTAGCGTTCTTCACGTCGCTCTCCCCCCAAGGGAGAGGGGGATCTTCGGTAAAATGCACGGTTCCCGCCAGCCGTTGGTTTCGCTCGCCCAAAAAAAGGGCGCTGGAGTTCAAAACACTTGGGTTTTTTGGCGCTGCGGCGCTACATCCCGTATATGCGGCCCTACGTCGGGCTGGTGATCGTCTTCGTCGTGTCTCAGCTGGGCAGCCTCGCCACGGCGGCCTCGATCCCCAAGGTGATCCAGTACATCATCGACGGTCCGATCACCCGCCACCAGCTGGGCCAGCTGCTCCCGATGGCCGGGCTGCTGGTGCTGATCGGGCTGCTCGAGTTCGTCTTCATCTACCTTCGCCGCAACTACTCCGGCACCGCTTCGCTCCACATGGAGACGGACCTACGCAACGACTTCTACGCACATCTGCAGAACCTGCAGGTGTCCTTCCACGACAACTGGCAGTCGGGTCAGCTGCTGTCGAGGGCGATCGCCGACATCAGTACGGTGCGCCGCTTCGTCAGCTTCGGATTGATCTGGTTCCTGCAGATCTTCCTGACGTTCGCGGTCGTGGTCGTGCTGATGCTGAGCCTGGACTGGGCGCTGGCGATCGTGGTCGTCGCATGCATGCTGCCGATCGCCTACTTCAGCCTAAAGTTCCACGACAGCTACAAGGTGATCGCGCGCCGCCTGCAGGACCAGCAGGGGGACCTCACCACGATCATCGAAGAGATGGCCACGGGCGTCCGCATCATCAAAGCGTTCGGTCGGACACCATTGATGCAAAAGCGCTTCGAGGACCAGGCGCGCCTCCTGCGTGCCACGAGCCTGGAGGGCATCGAGGCTCGCTCTGAGCTCTGGACCCAGCTGAACTTCTTGCCGAACCTCTCACTGGTCGCGGTCCTTCTGCTGGGCGGTTTCAACGTCGTGCAGGGTAGCCTCACCATAGGCGGCCTCGTCGCCTTCATGAACTATGTCTTCATGCTCACGTGGCCGATGGACGCGATCGGTTACGTGCTTTCGATGAGCGAGGAGTGCCAGACCGCTTCGGACCGGCTCAACGAAGTCTTCGATTCGCGACCGGAGATTGCCGACCGGGCCGGCGCTCACTCGCTCGACCGGTGTCGGGGCCGGATCGAGTTTCGCGGCGTCGGTTTCAAGTACCCCAAATCCGACGAGTGGATCCTGCGCGACCTCAACCTGGTGATCGAGCCTGGGGAGACGGTGGGCATCGTCGGGCGCACCGGGAGCGGCAAGACGACGCTCGCCTATTTGCTGCCGCGTCTGTACGACGTCGCCGAAGGCCAGGTCCTTCTCGACGGCATCGACGTGCGTGACCTCCATCTCCGCTCGCTTCGCTCACACGTCGGCGTCGCATTCGAGGATCCAATCCTCTTCTCGGCCTCGGTCCACGAAAACCTCGTCATGGGGCGGCCAGTCGTTTCTGACGAGGAGCTCAAGCGCGCGATCGACGTCGCGCAGGCGGGTTTTGTCTGGGACCTGCCCTGGGGTCTGGAAACTCGTGTGGGGGAGCAGGGCTACACGCTGTCGGGCGGGCAGCGGCAGCGCCTGGCGCTTGCGCGCGCCGTCCTCGGCAACCCGGCCGTGCTGGTTCTTGACGACCCGCTGTCGTCGGTGGACGTGCATACCGAATCGGTCATCGAGGAGTCGCTCACGCGCGTCCTCGAGGGCGTCACCGGGCTGCTCGTGGTGCACCGGCCGTCGACGCTTGCGCTCGCCGACCGGGTGGCGCTGATCGACGGCGGCACTGTGGTCGCGGTTGGCGCGCACCGCGACCTCTTGAAGTCGAACGACCTGTACCGCGCGCTCCTGTCGCAGGAGTACGAGGCCTCGAGGCAGCAGACAGCTTGAGCAGCGTTGCCCCTGCCGATCGCTGGCGTGGAGTCGCGTCCGAAGACGTCGACGAGTACTCCGCCAACGTCGCCGGCCTGCTCCGACGCCGCAGCAGGCGCCTGCTCGCGACCCTCGCGAGTCCATACCGCGGCGAGCTGCTCGTCGCCGCCGCCCTGATCACGATCCGGTCCGCCGCCTACCTCTCGCTGCCGTACCTCGTCGGGCTCGGCATCGACAGGGGGATTCATACCGGCAACCTGAGGACGCTGGAGATAATCGTCGGCGCCCTGCTCCTGGCCCTCATAGTGCAGGCCCTCGCCAACTACGCGTTCCTCCGGCTCTCGGGTCGCATCGGCGCGGACATCCTGTTCGACCTTCGCCGGACGCTGTTCGCGCACGTGCAGGAGCTATCGCTGTCGTTCTACGAGCGCTACACGTCAGGGCGAATCATCTCCAGGCTGACCTCGGACATCGACGCACTCAACGAGCTGCTGGCGACCGGGTTGACGTCGGTCATCACCTCATTGATATCGGTGGTCGCGATCACCGTGATCCTTTTGCGGTTGGATGCGCGCCTTGGTCTGGTCACGTTGGTCGCCATGCCATTGGTGCTCGGCTTGACGTGGTGGTTCCGGAACAACTCCGCGCGGTCTTACCGAGCGGTACGCCGCGCGATCGTGCTCGTGATCGTTCACTACGTCGAGTCGCTCGGCGGCATCCGGGCCGTGCATGCGTTCAGGCGTGAGCCTCGCAACCAGGAGATCTTCGAGGACGTCAACGGCCGCTACCGAGACGCCAACATCTGGTCGAACCGTCTCGCCTCGACGTTCGGCCCCGCGATCAACCTGCTCGGGCGGCTGACGACCACCCTGGTGCTCCTGTTCGGCGGCTACCTCGTCGTCCAGGGCCAGCTGACGCTGGGCGTGCTGACCGCCTTCGTCCTTTATCTGCGCCAGTTCTTCGAGCCGATGCAGGACCTGTCGCAGTTCTACAACGTGTTCCAGGCGGCCGGCGCCGCGCTGGAGAAGCTCGCCGGGGTGATCGAAGAGACTCCCACCGTCCCGGAGCCGGTGAGTCCCGTGCGCATGGTCTCGATCGCAGGCGCCGTGGCGTTCGAAGGTGTGACCTTCGCGTATCGCGACAAGGCGGTCCTGCACGACCTCGACATCCACATCCCGGCGGGGCAGATCGTGGCGCTGGTCGGTGAGACCGGGGCGGGCAAGACGACGATGGCGCGGTTGATGGCGCGGTTCTACGACCCGAGCGCCGGGCGCGTGACGCTGGATGGCGTCGACCTGCGCTCGATCGCCACTGAGGATTTGCGGCGAGCTGTCACGGTGGTGACTCAGGAGAGCTTCTTGTTCTCGGGCAACGTGGGCGACAACCTGCTGTTCGGGCGGCCCGACGCGACGCGTGAGGAGATGGAAGAGGCCGCGCGCGCCATCGGCGCCCACGACTTCATCAGCGCCCTGCCCAACGGCTACGAGACCGACGTGAGGCGGCGAGGTGTGCGGCTGTCTTCGGGCCAGCGCCAGCTGGTGGCTTTTGCGCGGGCGTTCCTGGCCGACCCACGCGTCCTCATCCTCGACGAGGCGACGTCATCGCTCGATCTGCCATCGGAGCGCCTAGTGCAACGGGCGCTGCGCACGTTGCTGCGGGACCGGACGGCGGTGATCATCGCCCACCGGCTCTCGACGGTCGACATCGCCGATCGGGTGCTGGTCATCGATGGTGGGCGGGTGGTCGAAGACGGCCCGCCTTCAGAGCTGCGCGAACGCAGCGGCCGCTACGGCTCGCTGCATCGGCAGTGGGTGGAGTCCCTGGCCTAAACGCGGCCTTAAATGGCGCCCAGAAGCTCCCGACAGGCGCGCTCGCATCGCCGGCAGGCCTCTGCGCAGACGCGGCAGTGCTCGTGCATTTTGGCATGCCGCTCGCACTCGTCACCGCAGTTCTTACAGGTAGCCGCGCACGCCTCCAGCAGCAGCTTCGTGATCCTTGAGTCGTACTCGGCCAGGCGACTTGTGTGCATGACGGTGGCGGCACAGATATCGGCGCAGTCCAGGCACAGCCGGATGCACTTGACCATCTCAGACAAGTCCGGCTCGCCCAGGTCCGCGTCGACGTCGGCGGTGCAGGCCTGGGCGCAGTCGTTGAGCGCGTCGAT
>DASWGF010000324.1:0-6550 GCA_036393875.1 Candidatus Dormiibacterota bacterium | reverse complement strand
GCTGGCAGCTCCAGGCCGAGCCGCCTCGACCGTTACAGGGTTCCGCTCGAATCGTTAGGGGAAACGCTTGCGAACCGTCTCCATTGATGGGGAAGCGGCATCAGGAGTCCGGGCGCCGTACCCAGCCCAGATGGCCCAATCGCTGCAATAACGTTTCATCGGCTGTTATCAGGATGGTGCGGAGCGCCTCGGCTGTCGCTGCGTAGAGCATGTCGTAGACGGGATGGTTGTCGTAACGTCGCGACAATTCCCACGCTCGCGCGAGATGGCGTCGATCGCTCACTGCCTGCAGGGGCAGCCGCATGAGGATTCCATACGCAGCGTCAGCGTCTGACCCGGTCCACCGATTTCGCCGGACGCCGGCAACCAAGACGCTGGCGCATTCGACGTAGAGCAACTCCGGAGCCATCACCGCTTCATTCCTTCGAGTTAGGGCGTGCAACATTCGTATGGACGGTGACGAGGGATCCGCGCCAGGCGCGATCCAATCGATTGCAACGCTTGCGTCAACGACCGGCATGAGAGCCCACTTCATCGAGCCTGCGGCGTCGCTCCTCGATCACCAGATCCGCCGCGGACTTATGCGGTCCGCGCCGACTGCGAAGGGCGGCTTCCGCCAGCTTCGCCCATTCAGAAAGCGAAAGCTGTTGTTGTTCGCCACCTCGTGCCAAGGCCTCGACGTCGCCCCGAGCCACAACGAGTCGATTGCCCCGTTTTCGGGCTCTCAATCGGCCCGACCAGACCCATCGACGAATCGTCTCAGCGGTGCGTCCGGCCAAGAGCGCAGCAGCTTTCACATCCAGTTCATCCCCTGGGAATCTCGTCACAATTTGGCACTTTACTACACCATTGACGTGTCATGGTGTAGAAGTTGATCGCTGCTTGAGTTACCGCCTTCTCAAACGTCATCAGAAGCCAGCAATCAGCTGCTCGGCCTGTCATAGCCGCCGGTCAGTGTCGCTGAGGCGCGCGCCTCGAGGCGGACCATTCGAGTCGGCAAAAAATCCAACGGCAGCTGGACCAGCTCGCTCGCCGCGACGGTTGCAACTGTGCCGATAACCGTTACTGCGCTCACCGATGCGGAGGGGGCCTCCGCGGCGAGGACCGCCCGAGCAGCCCTCCCCGCGGCGACGGCGTCGATCGTCATCGGGCCGCCGGCGCGGAAGTCGATTTCGTCGAGCTGCTGCGCCGCCTCGAGGGCGGCCGTCGCGGTTGCCTCCTGAAGGGCCGCGGCGGCTGTGCTCACCGTCCGGACGTCGATGGCGTAAGCCGCCAGCGGCATCAGCACAATCGCGAGCGCGACAGCGATGAAGGCCATGACCTGACCACGCTGCGCTCGCATCAGGCCGCCGTCCTGTGGGTCCGCCACGGCTCGAGCCGAACGACCGCTCGCGATCGCATCTCCAACTGGTGCGGAAGCACCAGTCCCGCCCATCCAACGTCAACCAAGGCCTCCGATGTCACGGTCACGTTGTCGGCGCGGCTGAAACCCCCGAAGGAAACCTGGAGCGTCGCACCGCGGAGCGGATACGCGAGCACGACGGCAGCGAAGCGAGCGTGTGCCGCGCTGTTCGCAGTCACAGAATCCGGCGCCCGCGCAGCGACGCTCGCAGCCGCGTGTGTGGCCGCATCGAGGCCGGCGCTCGCATCCTCGACCTGCACAACTGCGGCCACACCGACAGCGAGGAGGATTACTACCGGCGAGCACAGGGCCAGCTCGAGCAGCGCCTGCCCGCGATTGAACTTCATCGGGCGAACCTCTCCTTGTCGACGACCGCGTGCGCGCGAATAGGAAGACCCCCTCCAGGGACGACCGGGACCAGCGACGGCACCGATCCACCGATGTCGACCTCCAGCGCAGCTCCGAGGTCGGTGGCGCAAACCCACAGCGAAGGCGCCGGCCTCGGGGCGCCCTGGCACCATGCCGACGCGCTGACGCCCACCAGGCTCGCCGACATCGCGCGAAGGGTCACCGTCACCGCTACATCGAGTCCAGCCCCAGCAACCGTTCCAGCCCGCGCTCCAGCAAGCGCAGCGTCACGCGCGGAAGCGGTCTCGCTCTCCCAGACGGTCAACTCCACCGCGCCGAGCACAAGCAGAAGCACGATTGGCCACGCGAGAGCGAATTCCATAAGCGCCGCGCCACGAGACAGTCTTTTCATCGAAGGCTTCGTTGCAGGGTCGTGACAGCGGGGAACATAAGGACTGCCAGGAACGGGAGTAGGACTCCTACCGCCGCCGGCAGCAGTACGTGATTCAGAGCACGGCGGCTGTGGGCGATGAGCTCGCGTCGCTGCGCCCTCCGCAAGTCGGCGGCGAGCGTGCGGACGCTCTGCACGACGCCGGTGCCGTATTCGCGACCGGACGCAAGGATGGTGGCAAGACTGCCGATGGCTGGGCTTTCAAGCCGTTCGGAGTACTCGACCAGACGCGATTCGAAGGAGGCGGATCCAGTCAGCTGGGACGCAATGAGCATTCGGCGGAGGTCAGTTGCGAGGTCGCCCTGTACTTGCATGGCGACCGCGCCCAGCGAGGACATAGCGCTTCCACCGCCGCCCAGCTCCAGCGTGAACAGCTCGAGCAGAGGGGCGAGCTCCCCTTCGATCCGCCGGCGGCGTCGCGCGATCGCGGACCTCAATGCGAGCATGGGCAAACCAACTCCGGAGACGATCCCCGCAGCGCAAATAACCGCCGCGGCGCCGATCGGCACGAACGAGACCGTGCTTGCGCCCAGCACCGCCATGCTGGCTGAGAGCGCGATCGCAAACACGGTCACGCGTTCCGGACTCTCGCGCCAGCCGGCTCGCCCGAGGTCAATTGCGAGCCTCGCGCGCAGGTCGCCGACATGCAGCGCTCGCTCTATTGCCGGCGGAGCTGTGCGACGGGCTCGGCTGATGGCGTCGATGCGATGTGAGGCGCCGCCGAAAGCGATGAACACCGCGGCGCCGCTCAGCCCACCCGCGGCCATTGATGTGGCGACGAATGTCGGGTCAAGCATCGCTGAGCCTCACGCGTTGCAGCCCGGGCAGCAGCAATAGGCGCTTCATCCACAGATAGCTGCAGGCCATCACCGTGAGCATTGCCAGCAGGAAAGCCTGTCCTGTGGGGTTGTGGTAGGCATCGAGGTAGGGCGAGCGCAGGGTGGAGAGCGCGACGAGGAACACGATGGGGAGCGACACGATGATGGCGGCGGCCGAACGCGCCTGCACTTGAAGGGCACGAGCTTCACGCTCAACCTCCTGAGCACCGCTCACTGAAGCCTCGAGATCCGCGAACAGGGGCGCAAGCTCACCACCAACCGGGCCCTGGACGAGGACAGCCGCGGCAAGCATGTCGAACAACGGCTCGCCAACACGCTGTCGCGCTGCGTTCCAGGCCTGACGCCTGCCCACGGACGTGGCGGCGATGACGCGAAACTCCGAGCGCAGCGGCGCTGGACCGCGCTCACCTAGCACGGCGACCGCCGCATGCACGCTGGCAGCGCCGGTTTCCAGTAGTTGGCGCAGCATCCGGACCGCGTCCAGCACGGCGTCCTGGCGGATGACCTGCTGAGATCGCATCCGCGCCGCGACAGTGCCCCGAACCAATCCGACGCCTGCTATTGCACCGGCGGCGCCCAGCACGGGGAGTCCGGTGAGCAGGGCTGCACTTCCGGCGACGGCGATGGCAACCACCGCCTGGACCACGGCGAGCCCAACGGCGCCATGAGTGATCCAGCCTGCCCCCGCCGCCAGCGCTTGCTCGTCTTTCCATCGCTTCGACAAGTGGCGGTGCAGCCAGGACGGCACCATGGCCTCATCGAGCGGGGCAGGGGGCGGAACCGCGACCGCCAGGATGGCCGCGGTCACCCCCAAGCCCGCACAGAGGGCGGCGGCCACCTCAAGCATCGAAGCCGTCCAGCAGTTGCGACGGCTCGCAGACCCCGGCAAGCCTTGCATATGCGCGGTCGGGCACAGCCTCGAGCGAACCAACCCGATGCCACCGGCAGTCGGGACCGAGCGTGACCAGGTCGCGCACCACCGGACGGCCATCGTCCACGCCTGCGACAAAGCTGACCGACATCAACCGCCGCGCTCGAGCGTCAGACGCTGAAGGCGACGGCCGGACTATCCCAGCATGAAGCACGAGGTCAACAGTGCTGACGACCTCAGCCATCACAGTCTCGGCCCGAGGTGCGTGCGGGCTACGCAGGGCAAGACGGACCAGCCGCGGAATCGTTTCGCGGGGGCTCTCCGCATGGATCGTGCAGATGGAGCCGGGATGCCCGGTATTCATGGCGTCGAGAAGGTCGAGCGCCTCGCCGCCACGAACCTCTCCGATCACGATGCGGTCAGGCGACATTCGTAGCGCTTCGTGGACCAGCATCTGGATCGTGATCGCGCCGCGGCCCTCGGTATTGGGCAAGCGACCCTCCAGTGAAATGCAGTCCGACAGCTCGCGCCAGAGGTGCAGCTCGGCCTGGTCTTCGATCGTGACCACGCGCTCGTCCGGTCCGATGAGCCGGCCGAGCACACGCATGAAGGTCGTCTTGCCGGCGCCCGCTCCACCCGCAACCAGGATGTTGAGCCGGGCAGCAATCGCCGCCTCCAGGAACCCGATCAGCTCCCGCGGGAGGAACCCAGATGCTGCCAGCGAGTCGAGGTCGCGAAACCGCTCCGAGGGATGGCGCCTGATCGTGACGCTCATCGGTCGCGCTGGGGGAGACAGGGCTGCATGCAGGCGGCTGCCCTCGGGAAGGGTCATGGTCACGGTGGGGCTGGCGCGGTCGAGGCGCGCGCTTGGCGTGCCGTCGGTGTACCAGTGGACGAGCTCGATGAGGCCGGCCTCGTCTGCAAACGGCGGCGGGAGGGCGTGGCGCCGGCCGCCTTTGAACACGAAGCAGGCCTCCGTTCCGTTGATGCGCACCTCCTCCACCTCGGGGTCCGCGAGGTGTTCCGCCAGGGGACCGAGCGGAGTGACCGCGCTGAAGATGCGGCGCCACAGCTGCTCGGACTCCTCCGGAGTCCCTGGAGCTGAGGCCTGGCGCTGTTCTTCGCCGACCACGCGACCCACCAGCTCGTAGACCCAGCGCTGGTCTTCGACACGCAGGCGCGTTCGATCGCGGCGGGCGAGCTCGGACGCAAGCTCCGCCTCCACCAGAGCGCGGACCCGAGCCTCGGCGGTTGGCGATGCAACCGGTGTTACGGCCACGTCGACCTCAGACTTCTCAACGCCCGGCCACGACCGCCATCGCGTCCTCAATACTGGAGACCGGGATCTCGATTCCGTCCGCCGTGCCGGGTTCGGCCACGACAGCCACGACGTGCATGCTTGCGGCCGCAAAGACGAAGGCGGCCGCTTCCTTCGCGGGCACCGCGACGACCAGCCCGCCGGAAACGGCCGCCTGTACGTCCACACCCTGCGCGAAGGGCACTACCGTCGGATGGTCGGAACTGCCGCCGACCAACAGAAGGTCCACCTTTGCGCCGGCAGGCACAGGCGGCATGCCGCTCAATGGAATGAACACCAAGCGACGATCGGCGAACGACGCCGAGCCCATGACATCGCCCCGCTGAATCAGCTGACCTGCGGCAAGGTCGTGAGCGGCACGCATCGCTGTGAGACGTGACTCGTCTACGCGGGTGAACAACAAGGCCGCACCTCCCACCACGCTCACACGCCTCAGCTGGATCGCCTCGGTCGATAATGCCGCGCCCGCCGGCAGGTCATGCGCTGCGGCGTAAACGTCGACGGCACTGCGCGCAGGGTCGGCGGCCACGAGCAACGCGGCGCTCACTCCACCTCCCGCCAAGAGCGCAGCCGTCGCGATCAACCATCTCTTCATCAAATGCACCTCGGCAGCGACGTTATGACGGCGGCCGCGCGATGCCAACCGTGCTTGTTAAGGAGCGACTCTCTTTCGAGTGGTTGCCTACTTGTAAACCTATACTTGACAAAGCCAGCGGGCCGAATATCGTGCTGACAAATGGCGGCTGCAACCATTCCGCGAACGGATGAGGACGCCGTCGAGGTGCGACGTCGGTCGTTGATGGCGGACTCCGACGGTTTGCTCGACGACGTCGAGAGGCTGCGTCTCGAGGATCAGACTGGAGTTCCCCAACAGTTGCGCGACGCGATTTGCGCCCTTCAAGTCCGCCTCGGCCGCACCGACCCGCCGCTGGCGCCGGCCACGTTGCATGCCGCGCACGATCTTGTCTTCGCGGTGCAGCAGCGTTTGATGGCGGCCAATCCGAAGCATCCGAGGCCGAACCGGCACGCGGGACGACCCGGAGGACAACCGGTGATGACGATGGTGCGCGACGGGGGCCTGTGGAAGCTGCTCACGCTGCCTCCGCCGGGCGGATCCGCAGACGACGCTTGGTTGGAGCTGGTCGACTGCACGGTCGAGCGCGCGTGGGACCGCTGGTGTTACGCGCAGCAGCACGCGGTGCGCGCGGCGCAAGAGCGATACAAGCCGCAGGTCGCACTCGCGGTCGCCCGCACGGCGTGGTCCAACTACTGGGATCTATACGTGGAAGCTGAGGAGATCAGAGCCCGGGTGAGCGGCGCG
>DASWGF010000323.1:0-10121 GCA_036393875.1 Candidatus Dormiibacterota bacterium | reverse complement strand
CTGGTCGCAGATCACCACCTTGTGGCCCGCACGCAAGAGCTTGCCGGCGTACAGCTGCCAGGCGTGATAAGGGACTCCGCACATGGGCGCGCGTCCCGCCTTGCCAAGCGGCCGCGAGGTCAGCGTGACGCCCATCACCGGCGCGGCGATGAGCGCGTCGTCGAAGAAGACCTCATAGAAGTCGCCAAGCCGGAAGAGGAGGATGCCGTCCGGGTGCTGCTCCTTAGCCTCCCGGTACTGCCGCATCACCGGGGTCAGAGCAGTGCCGTCCTTCACGCCGCCGGCAGTCCCAGCAATTGACCGGCTGTGGCCTGCATGACCCGCAGGTTGACCAGGGCGCCCGGTGGGACCCCGGACCCGCGCATGACGATCGCACGTTTGCCCTGCCGGATCCGGCCGTAGGGGCGGCCCAGCTCGTCGATGCCTTCGACGAGCACCTCGACGTCGCGGCCCACCCATCGCGACGTCTTGCGCGTCGCGATCTCGCGCTGCAGGGCGAGGAGATCGTTGAGGCGCCTGAGCTTCTCGGCGGCCGGCACGTCATCAGGCATTTTGGTGGCGGCGAATGTGCCGGGCCGCGGCGAGTACATCGCCAGGTGGACGACGTCGAACTCCATCTCCTCGAGCAGGCTGCGCGTGTTGAGAAAGGCGGTCTCCGACTCACCTGGGAAACCCACGATCACGTCGGTCACCAGGCCGAGGTCGGGCATCAGCGCGCGGGCGCGTTCGACGATGGCGCGGTAGTGCCGGGTCTGGTAGCCGCGCGCCATGCGCTTCAAGATTCCGTCGTCCCCAGACTGCACGGGCAGCTGCAGCTCTCGGCACACGACGTCGCTCGCCGCCATCACCTCCAGGAGCTGGGGCTCGAGGTCCTGAGGATGCGAGGTCATAAAGCGCAGCCGCTTCAGCTCGGGGATCCTCTCCACCTCCCGAACCAGAGCCGCGAGGCCGCCACCACCGCCTGGGTCGCGGTAGTCGTCGACGTTCTGGCCGAGCAGAACGATCTCCCTGGCGCCGGCCCGCACCGCGACGCGGCACTCCTCCAGCACCTCCGGCACCGGGACATGACGCTCCCGCCCGCGCACGCGGGGCACTATGCAGAAAGTGCAGTTGTGGTCGCAGCCCTGGATCACGCGCACGTAATGGCTGACTCCCGTGCGCCCGGTGGGCGGCAGCGCCTCGCCTTCCGAGTAGTCGTATCGGGCCGCGAGGCCGGCCAGGAAGTCGTCATATGCGCCGATGGGCACGACCGCGTCGAGGTGCGGGAACCGTCCCCGGAGGTCATCGCCCTCTTTGGCTACGATGCAGCCGGTGACAGCAATCGTCCTGTCCGGCGTCTTCCAGGCCTTGAGCTCATGGAGCTTGGAGTAGACGCGATCCTCTGATGCCTGGCGGACGACGCAAGTGTTGAGGATGGCGACGTCGGCCCGGTCGAGCGTGTCCTCTGTGTATCCGGCTGCGAGCAGCCTGCGCGCCAGGCTCTCGGAGTCGGCCGCGTTCATCTGACAGCCGATCGTCCAGATGTGGAACGAACGCGCCCGGACTCGACTCCTGGTCGTTATCGGCTCTCCACGAGCAGGCGGATGCCGGTACGTTCCTCGCCGTCGATCGAGATGTCGATGAAAGCCGGTATGCAGACCAGGTCAAGCCCTCCCGGCGCCACGTAGCCTCGTGAGATCGCGATCGCTTTCACCGCCTGGTTGATAGCGCCCGCCCCGATTGCCTGCACCTCGACGCGCCCCTTGCTCCGGATGACGCCCGCTATAGCTCCGGCCACCGCAACCGGCTTGGAGGTGGCTGAGACCTTCAGCACCTCCACTGGAACGCGCTCCCCTGTCATTTGCTGGAACCCCTTGAAATATGTTCGCGGTCGATTCGCTGGATCGATGTGGCCCGTCCGGTGGAAGGCCTAATGGTAACCAGTACCGAATTGAAAGTCACGATTCCAGACGCCACCACGAAGCGGTTCGGGACCCCCGTCAGGAACCGCTGCAGGACGACGTCCTTGTCCATCCCGATACAGCTGTCGCGAGGCCCGACCATGCCCACGTCGGTGACATAGGCCGTGCCTTGAGGCAGCACCCGCGCGTCCGCGGTCGGAATGTGCGTATGGGTGCCCACGACCGCGCTCGCGCGGCCGTCGAGATACCACCCCATTGCGGTCTTCTCGGAGGTGGCCTCGGCATGCATGTCGCAGAAGACGATCTTGGCTTGGGGATGGGCGGCCAGGATCGCGTCCGCTGCGCGGAAGGGGTCGTCCAGCGTATCCATCGTGAAGATCCGGCCCATCAGGTTCATGACCAGGACGTCGTGGCCGGCCGCCTGGACCACGCACCACCCCTGGCCGGGAGCTTTGGGCGGGTAGTTGGCCGGCCGGAGCACTCGCTCCAGCTCGGGCAGCTCGGCGACGAACTCTTTCTGGGCGAAGACATGATTGCCGGTCGTGATCACGTCGGCGCCGGCTGCTCGCAGCTCGGCGACCAGCTTGCCCGTCACGCCGAATCCGCCGGCGGAGTTCTCCCCGTTGAGGATCGTGAGGTCGGCGTCGACCTCGCGCTTCAGGCCGGGCAGGATGGCTTTGACGGCGTCGCGACCGGGTTGGCCCACGACGTCGGCAACGAACAGAATTCGAAAGTCGTCTGCCATCGCCGGACAAGGCTAGCTGGAAAATAAGAAAGGGAGCCCGAGGTGGGCTCCCTTGACTTGATTACTTGGCGTACTCGATGGCCCGCGTCTCGCGGACCACTGTGACCCGGATCTGGCCCGGAAAGCTCAACTCCGTTTCGATGCGCTTGGCGATGTCCCGCGCCATCAGCTGCGCAGCGGTGTCGTCGATCTGCTCCGGCTTGACCAGGATCCGGACCTCGCGCCCGGCCTGGATGGCATAGGACTGCTGGACTCCCTGGAACGAATTGGCGATCTCCTCCAGCTTTTCCAGCCTTTTGACGTAAGCCTCCAGCGACTCACGCCTCGCCCCCGGCCGCGCAGCCGAGATTGCGTCTGCGGCGATCAGGAGGAGAGCCTCCATCGAGTGCGGCTCCTCGTCGTAGTGATGGGCGCGCACTGCATGGACGACCGGGGCGGGCACCCCATGTCGCTGCAGTAGATCTGCCCCGATCACGGCATGTGAACCCTCGACCTCGTGGTCGATGGCCTTGCCGATGTCGTGGAGCAGGCCCGACAGCTTGGCGATACGAACGTCGGCCCCGATCTCGGACGCCATCATGGCGGCGAGATAGGCCACCTCCTTGGAGTGGTTCAGCACCTGCTGCCCGTAGCTGGTACGGAAGCGCAGGATGCCGAGGTGACGGACGACCTCAGGGTGCAGACCCTGTAGCCCGACCTCGAGAACAGCCGCCTCCCCCTCCTCCTTGACCCTTTGCAGGACCTCTTGGCGGGACTTGGCGACGATCTCTTCGATGCGGGCCGGATGGATGCGGCCATCCACGATCAGCTTGTTGAGCGCGACCCGTGCCACCTCGCGGCGGACGGGGTCGAAGCCGCTGATGATCACGGCTTCCGGGGTGTCGTCGACGATGAGATCGATCCCCGTCGCCTGCTGCAGGGCCCGAATGTTGCGGCCCTCTTTGCCGATGATCCGGCCTTTGAGCTCGTCTGTCGGCAGCGGCAGCACCGAGACCGAGACCTCGGCGGTCTGGTCGGCGGCGATGCGCTGGATCGACTCGGTGACGATCTCTCTGGCCCGGCGCTCGCTCTCATCGCGAGCAGCCAGCTCAGACTCCCGCACTTTGCGGGCGACCTCATTGCGCAGGTCCTGCTCTACCTGTGCCATCAGGACGCCCTGAGCCTCCTGTCGCGTCATGTTGGCGACGCGCTGAAGCTCCTGTTCCTGCTGGCGGTAGGTGTCCTCGAGCTGGGCCTTGATCTCGTCGAGCCCCTTCTCCCGGTCGGCGAACTCGCGTTCCCGCCGGTTGAGGTCGTCGCCTTTGCGATCGAGGTTCTCCTCCTTTTGGAGAAGGCGCTTTTCGATTTGCTGTGACTGAAGCCGGTACTCGCGGGCCTCTTGTTCGGCCGCGGTGCGGACTTTGACGGCATCCTCTTTGGCTTCGAGCAGCTTCTCCTTGGCCTGGGTTTCGGCCTCCGAGAGCGTCTGCTGGGCCTTGGCCTCGAGGGCGCTGGCCCCGTTGCCTTGCCGGTTCCTGAGCAGCATGTAAGCCACCCCGAAGCCGGCGAGGAGTGCCACCACCAATAGCGGTACGAAGACGTAGACAGGCATGTGACATGCACCTCACTTATTCGAATGTCAAAGTGCGGTTCCATCGCAGGCCCATCCCGCGAAATCGTATTTCGCGGGACTTTCAATCAATCGGGCCCACGTCGGGTTGGCTCTATGACTGCGGGCGCAACGTGCGCCGCTCGTGAGGAAATTCTAGGCCGGTGAGCGGTCCGGGTGCCCCGCCAGCAGGGTGTGGCACACGGCCCGGGCGACTGAAACCGAGAAACCCCGCCTCACCAGCTTGGAGCCGACCTCGTCGAGGATCTCCCGGTAGCCGAGCGAGGGCTTCCTGGCGTACAGGCGTTCTGCGATCTGGGTTGCGGCAGCCAGCTGCTCGTCCTCGCCGAACTCGGCCACGGCCGTGTCGACCTGGGCTCGGTCGACGCCCCGCGCGGCCAGCTCGGCCGACAGCGCTCGTGGGCCTCGAACCGAGCCCCGGCGGCGCACAAACGAGCGCGCGAAGGCCTGGTCGTCCAGGTACCCAAGCTCCCCCAGCCGCAGCAGGGCCGCCCTGATCGCCTCGCCGTCGTAGCCCCGCCGGGTCAGCTTCAACAGCAGCTCGACGCGCGAGTGGGCGCGGCGCGCCAGCAGGCGCAACCCCGCATCGAGCGCACTGTCGGACGGCGGCGGACGGTGGCGGCTAAAACTCCTCTGCGGCACCGGAACTGTCCGACGTTGCCCGGGCGGCCGATGCACGCTGCACCGACTGCGCGGTCCCGCCCACGGCCTTCAGGCGTACCGCTGCCTCTATCTCTGACGAGAGCGTTGGGTTCTCCCGCAGGTAGTTGCGCACGTTCTCGCGCCCCTGGCCAAGGCGCTGATCGCCGTACGACATCCACGTCCCGCTCTTCTCGAGGATGCTGTACTCGAGTGCGGCATCGATGAGCGAGCCCTCGCGCGATATGCCTTCGTTGAAGAGGATGTCGAATTCGGCTGATCGGAACGGTGGGGCGACCTTGTTCTTGACCACCTTGACCTTGACCCGAGCCCCGACGGAGTCGAGCCCCGACTTGATGACCTCGACTTTGCGGATGTCGAGTCGCACGGATGAGTAGAACTTCAACGCGCGGCCGCCAGGCTGGGTCTCCGGATTGCCGAACATGATCCCGACCTTCTCGCGCAGCTGGTTCAAGAAGATGACGGAGCAGTTTGACTTGGAGATCGCGGCGGTCAGCTTGCGCAGCGCCTGGGACATCAATCGCGCTTGCAGCCCGACGTGGGCATCTCCCATCTCTCCTTCTATCTCTGCTTTGGGCACGAGCGCGGCGACCGAGTCGATGACGATCACGTCGACAGCCCCTGAGCGAACCAGGACCTCGACGATCTCGAGCGCCTGCTCCCCGGTGTCCGGCTGGCTGATCAGGAGGTCGTCGATCTTGACGCCGATTCGCGATGCGTACAAAGGGTCCAGCGCGTGCTCTGCGTCCACGAATGCCGCCACGCCGCCCTGCTTCTGGGCCTCGGCGATGACGTGCAGGGCGAGGGTCGTCTTGCCGGCGGACTCTGGGCCATAGAGCTCGGTCACGCGGCCGCGAGGGATCCCCCCCACTCCGAGCGCAAGGTCGAGCAGCAGCGCCCCGGTCGGGATCACCGTGATCTCACCGCGCTGTGCGGCCTGTTCGCCCAATTTCATGATCGAGCCCTTGCCGTAGCTCTTCACGATCTGGGAAATCGCTGAGTCGAGGGATTTCTCTTTTTCCTTTTCCAATTCCTTGTCGATGCCTCCTAGGTCGTTGCGGCGAGTGTTCTACGTCGTGGGGCTGAGGTCAACGTCGTCTTAACAGCTGGCCGTCGTGGAAGTGTAGCGAACAAGTGTTCGGCGGTCAAGGGCCTTCATGCAGGCTTGCTCTTTTGCCGGCCGGCACCCGCCTGGACCTCCTCGAGGAGCAGCTGCAGCGCCTGGGTTGAAGCCTGCCTGCGGTTCGACCAGCGGTCGCCTGTGAACGTGTACTCCTCGCAGCGCCTCCCCCACTCCGATGCGATCGCGATGTACGTGAGCCCGACCGGCTTGATGGAGCCATCCGAGTCGGGACCCGCGATGCCGGTGGTCGAGGCTGCCAGCGCCGTCCCAAATCGCTTTCTCGCCCCTTCCGCCATCGACAGGGCGACCTCGCGGCTGACCGCGCCGTGGCGTTTGAGCAGAGCCGCCGGGACGCCGAGCTCGTCGCGTTTGGCCTCATCCCCGTACGCGATCACGCCGCCGAGAAAGTACGCAGAGCTTCCTGGCCGGTCGGTGATGAGCGCGCCGAGCATCCCGCCGGTGGCCGACTCGGCCACCGCCACGGTCAGCCCTTCGCGAGCCAGCGTGGCGCCCAGCTCTTCGGCCAGCGGGTCGACGTGAGGCTGCGACCGGGATGCGCCGGCGCCCAACCCGATCAGGTGGCGGAATCGGACCAGGTAATCGATTCCGCTCACGATGGTGAACACGACCGCCACCGCGACCGCCAGGGCGGCGATCGGAACCAGCTCCGGGTACGGCCGCTGCAGGATGAGGAGCGCCACCGCGGCCATCTGCGTGACCGTCTTGGTCTTGCCCAGCGGAGCTGCGGCGATCACGCGTCCCTGGCTTGCGCCCACTGATCGCAGGATGGTGATCAGCAGCTCGCGCGAGAAGATCACCACCACCACCCACGCCGCGACCAGTCCCTCCTGGACCAGGACGATCAGCACCGAGAGGACAAGCAGCTTGTCCGCCAGCGGGTCGAGGAACTTGCCGAGGTCGCTGACCATGCCGCGCCGGCGAGCGATCTGGCCGTCGAGCGTGTCGGTGAAGGAGAAGACGACAAACAGCGCGGCCGCCAGCTGGTCGTGGCCCGGAAAACGCAGCAGCAGCAGAGCCATCAAGAGCGGGATCGCCGCCAGCCGGCTGAGGGTCAAGAGGTTGGGTAGGTTCACTAAGGTGAAGTGTGCGACGCCGGCGACGGCGGGATCATTCGAGCCCGATCTTCTCCAGCAGATCGTCAACGTCCGGCAGGTTCATCAGCACCTCACGCGATTTGGAGCCCTGGTAACCGCCGATCACACGGTGCTCGGCGAGCTGATCGACGATCCGGCCCGCACGCGAATAGCCGACGTTGAACTTGCGCTGCACGAGCGACACCGAAGCCCCGCCCTCGGCGGCGACAGCGCGCGCGGCCCGCGCGAACAGAGGATCCAGCTTGCGCTCCGGGGTCTCGCCTCGCTCCCACTCCGTGCCGGCGCCCTCTTCGAGGATCTCCTCCATGTAGCGAGGCCCGCCCTGCGAACGCCAGAAGTTGACGACCGACTCGACCTCCGGGTCGCTGACGAACGCGCCCTGGATGCGCGTGGGCTTGCCGGCGTCGACCGGCTGGTACAGCATGTCGCCGCGGCCGAGAAGTTTCTCAGCACCCCCGGTGTCGAGGATCACCCGGCTGTCGACCTGCGAGCCGACCGCGAAGGCGATGCGAGAGGGGATGTTGGCCTTGATGAGACCCGTGATGATGTCCGTGGAGGGCCGCTGCGTGGCGATCACGAGGTGGATGCCGACCGCGCGCGCCAGCTGGGCGATGCGGCAGATGAGCTCTTCGATCTCGCCTGCGGCGACCATCATCAAGTCGGCGAGCTCGTCTATGACGATGACGATGTAGGGCAGCTGGCGTGCGAGGCGTTGCGTTGCCTTCTCGTTGTAGGCGGCGATGTTCCGCACGCTCTCAGCCGAGAACATCTTGTAGCGCCGGTCCATCTCCGCCACCGCCCACCGCAGCGCAGCCGCGGCCTGGTGTGACTCGACGAGCACCGGCAGCGCGAGATGAGGCAGCCCGTTGTAGTTTGTGAGCTCGACGCGCTTCGGATCGATGAGCAGCAGTCGCAGGTGGTCGGGTGTGACCTGGAACAGCAGGCTGGTGATCAAGGCATTGATGCAGACGCTCTTGCCCTGGCCCGTGGCGCCGGCGATGAGCAGGTGCGGCATGCGCGTCAGGTCGCCGACGATCGACTGCCCGGACACGTCGTTGCCAAGTGCAAGGGCAAGCTTGTGAGTGCCCTCGCGGAAGGCTGCCGTCTCCAAAACCTCTCGAATCGTGACGAGGCTCGCCGACTTGTTCGGCACCTCGATGCCGACCGCGGACTTGCCCGGGATGGGCGCCTCGATGCGCAGGGGGGCTGCGGCGAGCGCAAGGGACAGGTCGTTGCTCAAGGCGGTGATCCGCTTCACCTGGACTCCGGAACCGGGTTGAATCTCGTACTGCGTCACGGCGGGGCCGGGATTCACTCCGATCACCTTGCATTCGACGCCGAACGTTGCCAGCGTGGTCTCGATGATCTTGACGTTGCGCTTGATCTCGTCGGCCATGCGCTCGCGTCGCGCGGTCACAGTGTCCAGGAGCGCGATCGAAGGCAGCTTCCAGTCGATCTCGGGCAAATCGTCCTCAGGCTCGGCGACCACGCGCAGCGCCGCCGGCTTCTCGGCACCCGGCTCCGGCTTATCGTCTGCGGCGTCCTTCGACTCGAGCGCCCGGACCGTTTCTTCCTCTGTCTCGACCTCCCAACTGCGCAGGGCGGCCGCGACCGGCGGATACGCCGGCCCCACATCGTCGGCGGCTGCGACCGGCGTGGTTTTGACCGCACCTTTCGTCTGGTCGGTCGGCGCGGCGACCAATCGGTCCAGCCTTCGTCGCTCTGTAAAAGCCGCCTGGATCGTCTTCACGACCGCCGCTATCAATGAGCCCGGACTGAAATGGATTGTCACGATGAGGCCGATCACGAGTCCTGCCACGAGCAGCGCCCACGCTCCCCAGGTCCCCGCCAGCCCGACCATGACGTCGTCGATCGCTCGCCCGGCTGATCCGCCTGCGTGCGCCGCGAGGCCGAACAGGCCGACCAGCGCGATGACTGCGATGGTGCCCGCGAGCACATCGAGGACTCGAGGGCGAGGCGCCCGAGGCCACAACATGTACGCTCCCAGCCCGATCACGGCGGCAACCGGAACGAACCACGCGCGGCCGAAGCTCGAGACCAGCCATGCCTGCAGCCCGGCAAGAATCGACCCGGCATGGCTTGCGACCGCCAGACCGCCCAGCAGGCCGGCGAGAATAAAGAGAACGCCGGCAATCTCCCGCACCTGTCGTGGCGTGAGATGCGGCCGCCTGGTGCGCTTGGAGCGGGCTGAGCGGGAGCGCGCGGACGAGGCGCGTCGGGCGCCGTTCGCGTGTGAGCGTGAGCTTCGTGAGTTGGTGCGACGCATGCTGGCCTGCCCGTCAGGCCGGGCTCACCGGATTCTACACCCCCACATTCGCCATCTCTGATAGTCGCCGATCCTCCCCACCCGACCGCGCTCCGTCCACTGGGGTCCCCGCGCCGAACGCGCGGGAGGTAGCCTCCCCACGAGGTGGGGAGGCCAGCGATACTCTCCGCATGGCTGTCGATCCGTTTGCAGACGCCGAGACGCGCTATCGCCTGCTGGTCGACGAGCGTCGCAACGGCGGCCTTCAGGCCCGAGCCTTCCGGCTCGCGGTCCGCGACCTTGCGGTCCTCGACGGCGAAGGGCGGCGATGGATGCTCGGACCCGAGGACGGCATCTGGTACAGGCGCGAGCGCGAGCGGTGGCTGCAGGCAGACCCACCGCGACGCCTCGTGTGCGCATCGTGCGGCCATCACAACCTCGGACGCCACAGCTTCTGTGTTGAATGTGGAGCGCGGCTGAACAGATAAGGCGAGTAAGCCCGCTCTGCTGGTCTACTTGATCGGGTGAGTCGACGCCCACCAGATGCCGCCGGTCAGCGCCGCGGCCAGCGGCACGAGCGCTGCCAGCAGCCACAGCCGCCACCAGATCGGCCGGTCCAGGCCGCGCACGAGCTCGTGGCCACAGAAACCGCAGTACCGGTCGAAGGGTCCGGCGATGCCTCGACAGCTTCCGCATTGATGC
>DASWGF010000322.1:0-10988 GCA_036393875.1 Candidatus Dormiibacterota bacterium | reverse complement strand
GTGCGCTCGATGCCGGCGCGGTTGTCGTCGCCGAACTGGCCGACGTTGTTGGCGACGTGTTCGAGGTCCGATGCAGAAACCGGGCGGTCCGCGAGCAGCACCTCGCGCCCAGGCACGCGTGCTTCCGGCTCCCGGCCGAGGTCGAGCACGATCTCGAGCAGCTCGCGGGGATCTGTGCGCTCGTGCAGCGCGCGCGCCAGGTCGGTGGGCAGCGCGCGCGACAGGAGCTCGACCTCCTCGTCCCAGGTGTGTGCGCTCTGCCCGCGCCCGGCGGGGGTTACAAGCGTCGGTTCGGGCCTGCTCATGCGAGCGAGGGCACCAGTCCTTTCTCTCGCACGGGTACTCGAACGGCCAGTTCTTTGACCAGGAGTAGCTGCGTCAAAAGTACGCTGAACCCACGCCCTCGCAGGGCGTCGATCATGTGCGAATCATAGTGGCGCAGGCTCGACCAGGCGGGAGCCTCGGAGCCGGCCAGCAGAGATAAACCGAGGTCGGCCAGCTCGTCGGGGAGGGGCCGCTCGGGCATAGCCAGGAAATTGAGCGTGTGCGGGCGCGCCCCGGAGCTCCGCTCGACCTTGACCCAGCCCACGAGCTCGACCCGGTCGACCACCAGCTCGAGCTTGTCCGATCCCCGCGCACTCAGGCGACCGGTCCACTCGCCGTGCAGCGCCCGCCAGTCGCGATACGTAGGCGCCTCGAGCTGCGAAACACCCTGCGGAGTGACCTTCCGGTAGAGCTGGTAGAGCAAGCGATTGTCGCCCCTCCTCACGGGCCGGACGCCGTCGGGCTTTTGCTGGGAGCGCGCGACCGCCTTCTCGGCGTAGACGACGACCTCGGTGGCGTACTGGCGAAATCCCCGGAGCCGGAACACCGAGAGCAGGGGATCGCGGTCCGGCAGGCGCACGAACACCCGCTGCGCTCCGCGCTCGAGCGCCTCGTTGCACAGGTGCTCGACCAGCGCCGGCGCCACGTCATCCGAAGATCCATCCACCACCTGGAGGTTCAGCACCTGCAGGACCTTTGCCCTCGAAAGCTCCAGGCCTCGCTGGCCCCCGGATGCCTGGACGTAGCCGACCACCTTGCCGTGCTCCTCGGCCACGTAAATGAGGGTCTCCTGCGAGAGAGGCAGAAACGCCGACAGCGTGGAGCTGAGCAGCGACCAGAGCCTCGCCGCGGGGGCATCGGCCCCGTTCATGGTCATGTCCGCCGACCGATGCATCTCCTCGATGCGCGAGAGGTCGAGCAATCCGGCGGCCCTCAGCTTCATGACGCCTTGGCCATGCGTACGAACTCTTCGTGCAGCCGCCTATCGCCGGTGAGCTCGGGGTGAAAGCACAACGCCAGGATGTGGCCCTGGCGTATCGCGACGGCGTGGCCGTCATGCATCGCGACCACCTCGGCGGCGCCGGTCGACTCCACCAGCGGTGACCTGATGAACACTCCGGGAAAACGTTTCCCCTCGAGGCCCGCCACATCCACGGCAGCTTCGAAGCTGTCGACCTGGCGTCCGTACCCGTTGCGCCGCACCGAGATGTCGAGCAGGCCGAGGCCACGCTGGCCTGCCATCCCGTCGGTAACCTCGCGCGCAAGCACGATCATGCCGGCGCACGTGGCCAGCGTCGGGAGGCCGCCGGCGATGGCGCTGCGTAATGGTTCCAGCAGGCCGACGCGCTCCATCAGCATTGTCATCGTCGTGCTCTCGCCGCCAGGCAGGACCAGGCCGTCGAGGTCCCGGAGATCGTCGGGCGTCTTCACGAGCCGCGTCCTCGCACCCGAGGCTTCGAGCGCGCTCACATGCTCCGCAAACGCACCCTGCAGCGCGAGGACCCCAATCAAAGGTGCGCCGTTGCGTCCTGGAGACGCGCGGCGACTACCAGCCTCTGGCAGCGAGCAGCTCGTCCTTCGGGATGGAGGGGATCTCGAGCCCCGGCATCGCCTTCCCGAGACCGGCGGAAACCTCCGCCAGCACCTCGGGCTTGTCGAAATACGTTGTGGCCGCCACGATCGCTTTGGCACGCTTCAAGGGGTCCTCCGACTTGAAGATGCCAGAGCCGACGAACAGGCCGTCGACACCGAGCTGCATCATCAGCGCCGCGTCCGCCGGCGTGGCGATGCCACCCGCGGCGAAGTTCACGACAGGCAGGCGGCCGAGACGCTGACACTCGGCAAGCAGCTCGACCGGCGCGCCGATCTGCTTGGCTTCGCGCACCAGCTCGGCGTGGCTCAAACCGTGAAGCTTCCGAATCCCGGCGTTGACGGCACGGGCATGTCGAACGGCTTCGACCACGTTCCCGGTCCCGGCCTCACCCTTGGTGCGAATCATGGCCGCACCTTCGGCGATTCGTCGCAGCGCCTCACCGAGGTCGCGACAGCCGCAGACGAACGGAACCTTGAACGGGTGCTTGTCGATGTGGTTCTCCTCGTCGGCGGGTGTGAGCACCTCGGACTCGTCGATGTAGTCGATCCCAAGGGCCTCGAGGATCTGCGCCTCGACAAAGTGGCCGATCCGGCACTTTGCCATGACCGGAATCGTCACCGACTCCATGATCGAGCGGATCAGCGTCGGATCGGACATCCGCGCCACGCCGCCCTCCTTGCGGATGTCGGCCGGCACGCGCTCCAGGGCCATGACGGCGCACGCGCCCGCGTCCTGGGCGATCCGTGCGTGCTCGGGCGTGACCACATCCATGATCACGCCGCCCTTCAGCATCTGGGCAAGCCCCGACTTGACCTTGAACGAGCCCTTCACGGCCCCGTTTCCATTGGGCGATTCGTCGACTTCGGCCACGATCAGATTCTACGCCGGGGTCCCAACGCCAACCCCGCGCCTAGAATCCAGCGATGGGCAACCGGGCGCTCTCGGGGCTTTTATTCGCGATCTTGGCGATCCTGCTCACAGCTGTTGGCGCCGCGGCGGCCACGGATCTCCACCCTCTGCTGGCCGGCCCGCCAAGCGCAGATTGGATCGACGTCCCTTCAAGCCCCAAGACCCTCGTCGGCGACTTCACCGCCCACGACTACGCCGCCTACATCCAGGCGTCCGGCAACAGTCCCGGAGCCACGGAATTCGACCTGAACCTGTACGGCTTCACCAGAGGGTATGCACTGGAATGGGAGCAGCGCGGCTCGCACGACCTTTTGATCGAGCGGGCATTCGAGTTCCGCCAGCCCAGGGGCGCTCACTCGTGGTACAGCCTGCTCAAGCTCGTCGACACGACCTCCGGCAAGTACACGCACGACGTTCCGATGCCCCCCTCGGTCCCCAATTCGTCTGGTGCGCTCTTTACGTGGCCCGACGGCACGCTTCAAAACCGGATTGGTTTCTGGAAGGGCAATGTCGCGTACGTAGTTCACACGGACTCTCTCACGAATGACCTGTCGGCGCTCGGGGTCAGCCAGGCGGTCACCGAGTACGCGAACGCCCCATCGCAGACAGAGGTGCCGCCCGGCGCGGGCCAAGCGGTGAACGATTGGCTTCGCAACATCGGGATCGCGGTCGGAGCCGTGGTCGTGGCGGTGGCGCTCGTGACCACGATCACGATCGTGTTGGTGACCCGGCGGCGGCGTCCAGCCACGTTCCTCATGGGCGGACCCACGATGTCGCCAGACGGCGCCTACTGGTGGGACGGGCAGCGATGGCGGGAAGCCTCGATCGAAGCGCCTCCGACCGCGCCCCGCTCCCCTGACGGGGCCCACTGGTGGGACGGGCGCACCTGGCGGCCCTATCCGGCTCCCCGGCCGCCCGGCTAGGCGGGCCAGATTTCGATCGCTTTCGCGTTGAACTCAAGTACGGTGTTCCCTGTGATCAAGACTGGCCGCAAGCTGGCAGCAGCGGGTGCGCTGACCCTCCTTTGCGCCTGCTGGGCGCCTCTCAGCGCCTTAGCGTGCACCACGGCTCCGGGCCCCGGCGGGAGCCCGTACGGCGGAGGCAGCGCAACCGGCGGAGGCATTGCAGCTAGCGGAGGCAGTGCGATCGCGACTGGGGGCGGCTCGATCGGCTTTGGCGGCATGACCTTCGCCGCTCTAACCGGCTTTGTGCTCCTGGTGTCGCTGGCCGTGCTGGCGATCCTGCTCGTGAAGACGCTGCGGCGCCCGCGACCAAACTTCGCTCTGATGGCGCAGCTTTCGCCGGATGGACGGTATTGGTGGGACGGGACAGCGTGGCACGATTGCTTTCACAACCCTCCGCCGCCATCCGTGCGCTCAGCCGACGGCGCCCACTGGTGGGACGGCGGCTCCTGGCGGACCGTCCCCGCGAGTTAGCTAAAGCCTCTCCAGCACCAGCGTCCGCTTGCTCGCGTACTCGTCGTCGGACAGCAGCCCATCCCTGTGCAGGCGCGTGAGCATGTCCATCTCTTCCAGCACGTCGAGCAGCGGCGCCATGGTCCGGCGCGCGAGATAGGCCTCCGAGGCGGTGCCGGCCTCCTCGCCACGAGCGTCGAACTCGCGGATGAAGAAGAGCGCCTTGACGGCTGAGAACGGAATCCCGAGCTTGCGGATCGGGCTGTCGGCCTGCTCGCCGTGGAGGTGCAGCACGACGCCATAGCGGTGCCGCTCGAGCGTGCCGTCCAGATGACCGCGGAGCACCTCGCCGTCGAGGAATCGGATCGCGACCTTGCGCGTCGGGGTCTCCGAAGCCAGGTTCTGGTCGCGGGGCAGCTCCACCCACTTCACCGCCGTGAGCGGGATCCAGGCGGTCTCGTTGTTCTCCAGACCGCCGGCATCGTCGACCTCGACCAGGAAGTCGGGCTCGTCGAAGTCGAGGTCGCGAGCCACCCCCTCGAGGGTTTCGTCGTCGAAAAACCGGACGACTACCTTTGCCATCGCATCACCTACTCTACTAACCCTCATTTGGCGGGAGTCCTGCGAACTGCCCGGCGGCCCAACCGCCGGGAGCATCGCGCGCACCCCGCAATGTGGCTGCGCACTGCTTCGGCCTGGTTGCGGCGAAGTTTGCCGGCAAGGTATGGAGCCAACAACGGGGCCACCTCCTCATGGGTCACTTCGGCCGCACCTTCGGCCGCGAGGTATTCCTCCTTGAATCGGAGGCGGGCACGGTAGAGCAGCGTTTCGACGGCGCTCTCGGACATCTTCAAGGTTCGCGCGATCTGGCGGTAGCTGAGATCCTGGAGCTCGCGGAGGGTGAGCACCAGGCGGTACTTCTCCGGCAACCGCTGAGCGACGGCCCAGACCCGCCTTCGAGTCTCATTCGATTCCTGGACATCGACCGGATCGAAGCTGCGCGAGGTCGATGGAAGTTTGGCCATGAACTCGTCGTCGTCGTCATCCGACCCCTCCACCCGGAGGTCGCGCTGGCGGCGGCGCAGCTCGTCGAAGCAAAGGTTGCGGGCGACGGTGTGCACCCAGCCGCCGAAGTTGAACGACTCGTCGACCCGATCCATCATTCGGAGCGCCTTCATGAAGGTCTCCTGTGCAATGTCCTCGGCAAGCAGCGCGTCGCCGAGCTTCCGGCGCACGAGTCGGTAGATCGAGGCGACATAGCGGCGGTGCAGCTCCTCGAACGCATGTGTGTCGCCATTGCGATAAGCCCGCACGAGCTCGACGTCGGTCGGATCCACGCCGACTTTCGATGTGTCTTGGGGTTCGTCTGTCACAGCATTTCTTGAACGGCGCGGGTGGCCGCGCTGGTCAGTTCTTGGGCGGCATCGTGCATCAGGACTTGCAGATTGTGCCCTTCTGGATCGCCTTCTTCAGCCAGCGTAACCACCGAAGTCACGCCCATCGAGATCAGCGTCTCCCAGCCAGGGCCCTTGCTCCCCGCCAGCAGCAGGGTCGGAATCCCGGCCGCACGGGCCCTCTTGGCCACCTCGCCGGGCGCCTTGCCGAAGGCGGTCTGGCCGTCGACCCGCCCTTCTCCAGTGATCACCAGCCGGGCTGCGGGCAGGGCCGCATCAAAGCCGCTGGCATCGACCACGAGCGGGGCCCCGGGGAGCAACCTGGCATCCAGGAACGCGATCAGGCCGGCCCCCGCCCCGCCAGCGGCTCCAGCGCCGGGCACGTCCGCCACCCGCTTGCCCAAATCGCGCTCGATGATTTCGGCGAGGTGTGCGAGCGCGTGGTCGAGCTCCCGGACAGCCTTTGCGTCGGCGCCCTTCTGCGGCCCGTAGACGTAGCTCGCGCCTTGAGGCCCGGTCAGGGAATTGGTGACGTCGCCGGCGACCATCACGCTGATCGAGCGCCACGCCGCATCGAAAGCCGAAGCGTCGATCCGCTCGAGTCGAGCGAGTTCGGCGCCGCCGCCGGGTAGGTCGCGACCGGTCGCGTCGAGCAAGCGGTAGCCGAGAGCCTGCGCCATGCCGGCGCCGCCGTCATTGGTCGCCGAACCGCCGATCCCCGCGATGATCGATCGGACCCCCTGTTCGCGCACGGCATTCAGCAGCTGCCCGAAACCGTACGTGGAGGCCTTCCGCGGGTCGCGTTTGCCGGCGGGGATCAGCGTGAGCCCACTCGCCGACGCCAGCTCGACGACGCCAGTGCGGCCGTCATCGATGAGGCCATAGGTGGCGTGGACCTGATCGCGTAGCGGTCCTTCGACCTCCACCGAGCGGTACATTCCCTTGCGAGCCGATACCAGCGCTTCCACCGTGCCCTCGCCGCCGTCGGCGACGGGAATCTCCAGGACTTCGGCGTCCGGCAGCGCTGCACGCACCCCGCGTGCGATCGCGGCCGCCGCCTGCGATGCCGAGAGGCTGCCCTTGAACGAGTTGGGCGCGACGACAATCTTCATCGCCGCGTCAGCCTACGCGTCAGGCTAGTAGACGGGCACCGTCCAGTCGCTGTGCTTCGGTGACTCGCCGCGCACCGCGCCGAAGTAGATGCTCTGCAACTCCTGCGTGAACTCCCCGACCTTGCCATTGCCCACCGGCCGGCGGTCGACCTCGATCACGGGCGAGATCTGAGCCCCGGTTCCGCACAGCAGCAGCTCGTCGCAGGTGTAGAGCTCGGTGCGGTCGATGCTGCGCTCGATGACAGGCTTGCCGAGCTCTTCTTTGATCAACCTGGTCAGCAGGGTGCGGGTCACGCCCTCGAGGATGTCGTCGGTCACGGGTGGGGTCACGAACACGCCGTCTTTGAGCATGAACAGGTTCTCGGCCGACCCCTCGGAGACATGACCGTCGATCGTGAGGACGATGGCTTCGTCGAAACCCGATTCGACCGCTTCCGATTTCGCGAGCGCCGACTGTGCGTACGAGCCTGTGATCTTGGCCCGGGCCGGCAGCGATTGGTCCGGGGTGCGCCGCCACGAGCTGACCATGCACCTGATGCCACCTTCGATCGCGACATAGTTGCCGAACGGAATGGCGTAGATGAAGAAGCTGTGGTCGAGGTTGTGGAGGCGAACGCCGATCTCTTCGCTGGATGCATATAGAAGCGGGCGCACGTAGACGTCGGACTTGAACTCGTTGCGCCGCAAGAGCTCGACGGTGACGTTGACCAGCTCCTCCGTCGAGTAAGGAAGGGTCATCCGCATGATGTTGGCCGACCGCCGCAGCCGGTCGTAATGAGCGGGAGCCTGCAGGAGGTGCAGCTGCTCCTGCTGGGGGTTCCAGTAAGCGCGGATGCCCTCGAAGCAACCGGTTCCGTAATGGAGGGCGTGCGTCATCAGGCCCAGCTTGATGTCGTGGTACCGGCCAAACTCACCTTGATAGAACACCCAGGTGTTCGGGTGGGTCGCGCTCTTTTTGGTCGCCGTCTTCGATTTCGTTTCCACACTCATCTTGCGACTAGTTTAAGCGGCGCCTGCACAGCGCCCCCGGCTTCTGAAAGAATCGCGAACGTGAGCCTCTATGGGATCGTCGCGGACCTGCGCCGGAAGTACCCGAGGCCCGCTGCCACCGAGACGCTCGACCTGGTTGTCGCCGAGCTCGGGCGCACCCGCGACAACCTGAGAGAGGCGGTCGCCAACCTCTCATCGAAGCCGCTCCCCCCCGGCGGCAAGCCGGTGCTGGACGAGCTGGTTGAGCGCGCCCGCGAGGAGGGCGTGTACGACCTCGACTACGGCCCTGATCCGTATGACAAGCCGCCCCTGGAGCCGCTCGACGAGGGCACGCTCGGGATCGGAGCGCTCCTGGTCGTGAGCTCATTGCTCGGGATCGTGTTGGCGGGCGTCGCCGTGTACATCGGCGTCAACGCGATTTTGAACACGAGTGGCTGAGTTCTCTTTCGACGTCGTTTCGGAGTTTGACCCGGCGGAGCTCACCAACGCGCTCGATCAGGCCCGCCGAGAGGTGGGCACCCGTTTCGATTTCAGAGACACGCAGACCTCGTTCGACCGTCAGGACCAGACCATCCTGATCGACTCGGCGAGCGAGGAGCGCGCGAAGGCCGCGCTGCAGGTCTTGCGCGAGAAAGCGGCCCGGCGCCAGCTGTCGCCGAAATTGTTCAAGGCGGGCGACCCCAAGACGGTGGGCAAGGGCCGCGGCCAGATCGAGGTCCAGCTGAACGCAGGCATCACCGATGAGCTGGCCCGCGACCTCCGGAAGCGCATCCAGAACGTCACGCCCAAAGTCCAGGTGCGGATCCAGGGTGATCAGCTGCGCGTCGTCGGCAAGGACAAGGACACCTTGCAGCTCGTGATCAAGAATCTCCGCGAGGCGGAGGACATCCCGGTGCCCCTTCAGTTCACGAACTACAGATAGCCCCGAATCAGGTCGAACCAGCCAGGATAGTCGGGTGCTGGTGATCCCGGCGATCGACATCATGAACGGCCAATGCGTCCGGCTCGTCCAGGGAGACTTCGACCAGGCCACGGTCTACTCCGACGACCCGGCTACGATCGCGCTGGACTTCGCCCGCGCGGGCGCGATTCGGCTCCATGTCGTCGATCTCGACGCGGCCCGCGGCGAGCACGACAACCGTGGTGTCATCGAAAGGGTCATCGAAGCCGGATTGACCGTGCAGGTCGCCGGCGGCGTTCGGACCGCGGCCCAGGTCGAGGCCTGGATCGGCGCCGGGGCCGGGGCGGTGGTGATGGGAACTGCCGCGGTCCGGGAGCCGGAGCTGCTGGCAGCGTGCGCGACCACGAATCCAGGTCATGTGATGGCAGCGCTGGACGTGCGGGATGGCCTGCCGGCCGTGAGCGGCTGGACGGAGACTGAGCCGCTCGACATCTCCGAGCTAATCCCGCGCTGGAACGTCCTTCCCCTTGCCGGCGTGATCCTCACCTGCACCGAGCGCGACGGGACGCTCGCGGGACCAGACCTCGATACCCTCGCCCATGTCCTCACGATGACGCAGCTGCCCGTGCAGTACGGCGGCGGCATCTCGTCTCTCGGCGACATCCGCAGGGTTCGCGAAACAGGCGCTGCGGGCGTGATCCTCGGGCGGTCGCTTTACGAAGGCAAGCTGTCACTGGAGCAAGCCCTGCGGCTGTGAGACTCATGCGGACCGCCCTGGCATTGGGTGCGCTCGCCGCCCTTGTGATCACGGTCTCGGCCTGCGGCGGTCGCGAAGCACCCGACGACCAGGGCCTTCACCAGGACATCGTCAACGGCACCAGCGGCGCCGAGGTCACTTTCGATGCGACAGTGCTTTCGGACCCGGTGGAATCGGGAGGCCACGAACGCTTCGAGGTCAAGACGACCACGGGCGAGAGCCTGGAGGTGGACCACAACACCTCGCTGGCTCCAAGCGTGCCCATCCATGCGGGCGACGCGGTCGTGATCCACGGCCAGCTCTACATAGATCCGGGTCCGCGAGCAGGTGTGCACTGTACTCACGCGCACACGTCCAGCGGATGTCCCAGCCCAGGCTGGATTGAATACGCGAATAATTACTACGAGTAGTGAGCAGGAACGGGCCGACCCGACCCTCGAGCTTTCTCGCGAATCTGCGAGCGGGCAATTACGGCTTCTTCGAGAGGGTTGGACGCGTATTCGGCAACGTGGGGCGCAAGATGGCGCGCCGGCAGGCGTGCTGCGGAAACTACGGCGACCCAGGTTGTTGAATGACGACCGCCGAGGCCCGTGCGGCCGGCTTGATCAAGTAGAAAGAAAACGAAGCTCACCGCCCGGCTGACCGCTCTAGCCCTCATCGGCGTTGCCTTTTTGATTGCGGCCTGCGAGCCCGCACGAACCGCAGCGCCACCGGCTTGCCATACCTGGCTCCCCGCCATCGGTTCGAGTGCCGCGACGCTGCCGTCAGGTTCCGGAATTCTGGTCTTCGATCGGCTCGACAACACGCCGAGCTCCGATGCCACCTGGGCGTGGTCGGGATCGTGTTGGAGCCAGGAGCCGAGTTTCGGCGGCCATCCAGTTTTCGGATCGGCTTTGGCGTCGGATCCGTCGACTTCGAGCGTCGTCGCGTACGGCGGCTGGGATGCCACCGCACTGGATGGTTACGTTGCGCTCTACGACACGTGGGAATTCCGCGGCGGTGCTTGGAACCAGCTGCTCGGAAGCGGGCCCAAGCTCTCAGGCCCGACTGCGATCGACGACCCCAAGCTCGGAGGCGTACTCGTAATCGGCGCCGGGGCACAAACCGAAGAGACCTGGCTGTTGTCGAAGTCGGGCTGGCGCCAGCTGCATCCGGAACACTCGCCACCATCGCGGCTGGGAGCGAGTTTGGGAATCGATCCGGGAACTGGCGCGTTGATTGCGTTCGGTGGCTATCGAATCCCCAAAGATGCGATGACCAACACCTGGCGATGGACTGGTTCTGACTGGGTGCTCGAGGCGGCGGCCACTAATGAAGCGCACCTCCCGCCTTCGGGTCTCATCGTCGCCGACCGTCATTCGCTCTGGTTGCTGGCGGGCGCCCCATACTCGAACCAGCTCGAGCTGTGGCGTTGGGCGGGCGGCACGTGGGCCTGGGTCGGAACCACCTCGCCTGGGCCGAGGCTACTTGGCTTTGGAGCGGCATTCGACGGTCACGAAATCATGGTCTTTGGTGGCCTGAACGAAGCCTCTGGCGCCGGAGCCACACTGAACACCGGGGAGTGGGCGTGGAGTGGCAAGAGCTGGCGCCGC
>DASWGF010000321.1:0-1855 GCA_036393875.1 Candidatus Dormiibacterota bacterium | reverse complement strand
CTGATGCCGCGGAGCAGATCTTCGACCGACTTCGAGGCCAGCTCGGGGTGCTTCTCCAGGGCGCCGTTCGCGTTGTTCACGTAAGCCGCGTGGTGCTTGTCGTGGTGGATCTCCATCGTCTTCGCATCGATGTGCGGCTCGAGCGCGTCGAACGCGTATGGAAGCGGCGGGACCTCATATGCCATGGCGGGTACTCTCCCTTATTCGTAGGCTGTGATCTTGTTCGTGAAACCAGTCTAGCGAGCTTGGGATTTCGGGCTGCTCGCCTGGTTCCGGACCGCAGCCGCGCGCCGTTTGTTCTCCTCGGCGTCGCCCAGGTACGCGCTCGACCGCGGCGTGAAGTCGAAGTTGAGCTCGTAGACCCTGGGCACGCCAGTCGGAATGTCGAGGTCGACCACCTGTTCATCGGTCAGCCCTTCCAGGTGCTTGACGAGCGCCCGCAGGCTGTTGCCGTGGGCCGAAACGAGGACACACTTCTCGCGACTGAGATCGGGCACGATGCTGTCGTACCAGTACGGGAGCATCCGCTCCACGACGTCCTTCAGGCATTCGGCGCTGGGGAGCACCTCCGGCGGTAGGCCGGCGTATCGCGGGTCGTGCGACGGATGACGCTCGTCTCTGGTTTCCAATGCCGGCGGCCGGACGTCGTAGCTGCGCCGCCAGACCTTGACCTTGTCTTCGCCAAACCGCTCGGAGGTCTCCTTCTTGTTCAAGCCCTGGAGGGCGCCGTAATGCCGTTCGTTGAGGCGCCAGCTGCGCCGCACCGGGATCCATGTCCGGTCCATCTCCGCCAGCGCGAGGTCAGCCGTTTGGATCGCTCGCACGAGCACCGAGGTATGGACGACCGCGGGCGCGAGGCCGGCCGCCTTCATCAACCGCCCTGCCTCTTTCGCCTCCGTAACCCCAAGTTCGCTGAGGGGTACGTCGTGCCATCCGGTGAAGAGGTTCTCGAGGTTCCACGTGCTCTGGCCGTGCCGGAGCAGAACCAGAATTCCGACCTGGTTAGCGATGGCGGTATACCGCGGCGGTCACATCAACGATTTTGGCGAACTCCTCGGCGTTGAGGCTGGCCCCCCCGACCAGGCAGCCGTCGCACAGCGGCAGCTCGACATAGGATTCGACGTTGCCCGCGTTGACGCTGCCCCCATAAAGCACGCGTACCTTCCGGGCCGCGCCCGCGCCGATCAGCTCCCCGACGATGCGGCGGATCGACCGCATCGTCGTGTAAGCGTGTTCGGGGTCGGCGCTCTTCCCCGAGCCGATCGCCCAAACGGGCTCGTATGCGATCACGAGGCGGGCCGAGTCGTCGGCCGAGCAGAGCGCAAGCCCGGCTTTGACCTGGGCGGTGACCACCTCGGCGGTCTTGCCGGCTTCGTAGTGCTCATCGAGCTCACCCACGCACATGATCACGCTGAGGTCGTTGGCCAGGGCCGCCGCGGTCTTGCGCGCGACCATCTCATCGGTCTCGCCGAGGTATGCGCGGCGCTCGGAGTGGCCGGTGATCACCCACTGGCACCAGCCCTTGAGCATCGCGGGCGAGACCTCACCGGTGAAGGCGCCCGACATCTCCCAAAAGCAGTCCTGGGCGCCGAGCTTGACGGTGGTGCCCTCGATCACCTCCGCAATCCCCAGCAGCCAAGGGTACGGAGGAAAGATGGCGACCTCCACGAGGTCGGGGTGGCTGGTGGCGGCGGGCATCACGCCCTTGACCAGGTCGAGGGCGTCGCCCGCATTGACCGGATTCATCTTCCAGTTGGCGGCGAGCAGAGCTTTGGGGCTCACACGAGCCGGCACTAGGCCTCCTTGAGAACCGCGACTCCAGGCAGTTCCCGCCCCTCGAGGTACTCGAGGGTGG
>DASWGF010000320.1:0-7151 GCA_036393875.1 Candidatus Dormiibacterota bacterium | reverse complement strand
CGCCCACAGGTCAGGCGAACACGACCGCCGCGAACGCGAGCAGCGGCTGGCAGACGCGCTGGTCGAGCTGGCGTCAGGCGGCCCGGATCGGGCAAGCCTCCAGGTCACGACCTCGGTCGAGACGCTGCTCGGCCTGACCGGCGCGGCGGCGGCCGACATGGAGTTCTCGCTTCCGATCTCGGCCAAGATCGTCGAGCGGCTGGCCTGCGACTGCAACGTGACGCGCGTCCTGCTCGGCTCGGACTCGACCGTGATTGACGTCGGACGCGCGAAGCGTGTGGTGTCAGGACCGGCTCGCCGCGCGCTGAACGCGCGCGATGGATCGTGCCGCTGGCCGGGCTGCGACCGGCCGGCTTCGTGGACCGCCGCGCATCACGTCGTCCACTGGGTCCATGGCGGAACGACCGATCTCGACAACTTGATCCTGCTTTGGGGCCTGTTGCCTAAACCCCTTTCGCGCCGGACGTGAGGCGAGTGGGCGGTCGGTCAGGGCGAGAGCGGGGTTTGGCGCGAACACGGTCTTCAGCGCCGCCTGACAGGCCTCGAAAAGGCGGCGTACGGCAGGAAGTACTCGTTGAGCGAGTGGCACAGCCCATCCGGACTGGGCCTCGGGGCGACGCTTCAGAAGCTGCTTCAGGTTGATGACGGTCGCAGTGAGTAGAGCTTGAATTTGGACGCTGGGTCGGCGGCGGAACTGTGCCCTCTCAAACCCATGCTTGGACTTAAGGTCGGCCATGATGCGCTCGCTCACAACCTGGCGGCGTCGGAGTCGGCGCTGTCCAAGACGGCTGGCGACGTGCACGCGAGCACGGTCTGAGATCTCAGCTCCCCAACTCCGTTGGAGTTGCCGATTGACTCGTCCTGTGGTGCACCGGGCTTTCAAAGGACAGTTCGCGCAGGTGTACTTCCCCTTGGGCCTGTAGACAGATTTGCCGAGCGTGAAATGCTCGGCAGCGCGAACCAGCTCCGTGCCGGCGGGGCAAACGTAGACGTCTCGGTCGACCAGGTAGGTGAAATCGTCGATGCTGAAGAGCCCTGTGTTGTTGCCCTTTCGCTTCTGGTTCAGGGTGGGCACAATGCCTCTGGCTTCGCATTCTCGCAGCGCTGTCTCGGTCCCGTAGCCGCTGTCACCGACCAGCTCGCGAGGCGCTCTCCCGAGGTTCACCTGATGCTTGTCCAGCATCCTGCCGACGGAGCTCGCATCCGAGTCACCAGCCGCACCGACGTCGACTGCCGTGATGATATTGGCCTTGCCACCGTCGACGACCACCTGGGTCTTGTAGACCAGTCGCGAGCGCCCGTTGTGGCGCGTGGCGACCTCGGCATCTGGGTCGGTCGTGCTGACCAGCGAAGAGCGCAAGGTTGGGTGTTCGGCGAGAGGTCCTGGCTTCGGCCCGGTGCCACCCTTTTCTCGCGGTGCCTCCGGTGCCGGCGCCGGCTCGTTCATTGCGAACAGATCTCTGACGAATTGCGCCGGTTCAGGCAGTCGTGGTCCGGCCAGGGCGCGCGAGCGCAGGGTGTCACGGGCGGCGTTGGCGTCGCTCAGCGTGGAGTCGATGAAGAGCACGTCGCCCTGCACCAGTCCCCGTTCTTCGCAGAGCTCAACGATTCGCTTGAAGAAGAGCTCGTAGACCCGGGTCCCGAAGCGCCGGCGAGCCTTGGTCAGCACGCTGTGGTCGGGCAAGGCTTCGTCAAGCTCGTAACCGAGGAACCACCGCCAGGCCAGATTCAGCGAGGCCTCCTCGCAGAGTCGCCGCTCGCTACGAATGTTGAATAGGTAGCCCAGTAGCCAGAGCTTGAACAGGACCACCGGGTCGACCGATGGTTGTCCGGTGTGGCTGTAGTGCTTGTTGACTAGGCTGCGCACGAATCCGAAGTCGACGGCAGCGGCCAGACGTCGAACGACGTGCTTTTCTGGAACGGCTGCGTCGAGCGAGAAGTTGAGGTAGAGCTTCGGCTCGACCGCTTTGGACCCCATCAAGGGCGGCACCTCCTGCTGAGACGCGTGCGAGAAACGAGGGCGCCCTGATTGTCACCCGTTTCGTCGAGTTCGGCAACAGGCCCTCTGCTACCGGCATCACTGGATGGTTCACGAAGGGGAATGGCAGATCGTGCGTGCGGATGACGGCCGAATGTTGACCATCCCACCAATGACTCCGTACCAGCGCTTGGCGCGGGGGCCGGATTAGGCCTAGGGTTGCATCGCCTGACGATATCGGGGAGACGCGATGGGCCCGTTCAGCAAGGGATCGTCTGTAGCTTGCATCCACTTCCACAGCTCGGCGCTGAGCTCTTCCTCGAGGGACCTTACGTTCGGGCTTCCTGCCAGGTTGTGCTCCTCCAGCGGGTCGGCCTCGAGGTCGTACAGCTCGACGACATTGGGACGGTCGGTCGAGTAGAGGCTCGGGTTCGCGCGGAAGATCGGGCCCTGCTGGATGTCAGCCGGGACCTCGACGGCGAAACCGGTCTCAAAGTTGCGGATGTACTTGTGGCGCTTGCTGCGGACGCAACGCATCGGATCGTAGTAACTGTGAAACGTCTTCTCCGCGAAGATCGACTCGCGAGGTTCGTACGCGTCGCCCCGCAGCAACGGAAGGAATGAGTGGCCCTGGATGCCGGCCGGCGCATTACCGCCGGCAGCCTCCAGGAGCGGCGGCAGAACATCAACGTTGCTGACCAGCTCTGAAGACACCACACCGTTACCGATGCCGCCTTCTGGCCAGCGCAGGATCAGCGCCACCTCGAGCCCGGGATCGTAGAGGGTGCATTTGGCGCGGGGCATCGCCAGGCCGTGGTCGGTCGTAAAGACGACGAGCGCGCGGTCGGCGCGCCCGGACTTCTCCAGCGCGGCCAGGACGCGGCCGGCCCTTGCGTCCATGCGTGTGATCGCGCCCTCCAGGGCTGTCATCTCTTCCGCGGCTTCACGGCCGGCGGGAAGATAGCCGGGAATCACCAGGTCGCGTGGTGTCGGGCCTGGAGGCGGATATGGCCGGTGGGTCTCATCGAAGTTGATCTCGAGGTAGAGCCGCCGCTCGCGCGGCTCCCTTGCCAGGACCTGCTCTACGGCTTCGGAAGGATGCATGTGATCGAAGCCGAGCCTCTCCGGGTGCTGAGTGACGTGTTGCGCCCCGAACAGGTGGGTTTCGAAGCCGAACCCCGCGAAAGTGGCCGCGGCGTGGGCTGCGTCAGGCGACAGCTCCCAGTCGAAGCCCGCATGTGCGAGTCCCATCACTCCGTTGTTGTGCGGGTAGCGACCCGTGGCCAGGCTGGCGCGGCTCGGGCTGCACTGCGGCGCGGTGGCAAAGGCCAGGTCGAATCTGACGCCCCTCGATGCCAGCGAATCTAGATTGGGGCTCGCCACGCTCTGGACGCCGTAGCAGTGCAGATGGCGGCCGATATCGTGGGTAGTCATCACGACAATGTCCTGGGCGGTCGCCAGGCTCACTTGATTACGTTCTGCCCACTAGCCCTTGACGGAGCCGGCCGTCACCCCCCGCACGAAGTAGCGCTGAAGGGCGATGAAAACGGCGAGGGGCAGCGCCATCTGCAGGACGGCTGCCGCCGTCAGGAACTGCCAGCCGCCACCCAGTGAGGTGACGAGCTGCGTGATCACGACTGTGAACGGACGGTTGGTGCTGGTACCCAAGAAGGTCAGGGCGACCAGCAGGTCGTTCCAGACTCCGAGGAAGACGAAGATCGTCAGCGAAGCGATCGCTGGGATCGTCATCGGAACAGCGATCCTCAGGAACCGAACGGAATGACCAGCGCCGTCCACCTCCGCCGACTCGAAGACCTCCCGGGGCAGACCGCCCAGATAGTTGCGCAGCAAGAAGACCTCGAAGGGAAGGCCGTACCCTGAATGCGCCAGCCAGACGGACATGATCGTTCCGTTGAGACCCGTCGCCTTGAAGAATTGAAGGACCGGGATCAGGGTCATCTGGATCGGGACGACCATCAGTCCGACGATGACGATGAAAAAGATGTTCTTGCCAGGAAAGTTCATCCACGCGAAGGCGTACGCGCCCATGGTCGCGATGGCGAGCTGGATGACCGTGGCGGGAATCGTGATCAGGATGCTGCTCACGATCGCGGCCGGGACGCCTTCTGTGTTGAGGACCTGCTGGTAGCTGGCAAGGGTGAATCCGTGTGGCGGAAACAGCGTGGTCCACCATCCGGCAGTGCCCATGTCCCCGAGTGAACGGAATGAGTTGACGACCATGCCGATGGTGGGCACGATCCAGATCAAACAGAAGACGATGATCACCACGTGCAGCGGCAGTCGCTGCAGCTGGTGGCCCCACCGATCCAGGAAGCTGACCGCGACGGCCGCCGGCGCCATCTCACGAGTCGTAGCCTGGACGCCGCTCATCGCTGCTCCTCCTGTTGCTGAAAGCGACGGATGTTGATTACGAGCAGCGGCACAATGGAGACGAAGAGGACAACTCCGACCGCGGCAGCGCGACTGTAGTGGTTGTGTTCCAGCTGGCTGAACATCTGGGTCGCGATCACGTCGGTGTCGTAAGCCCCGGCTGTCAGGACGTACACGATGTCGAACGTCTTGAGCGCGTTGATGATCATGGTCGTGCCGACGACCGTGATCGTCGGCCACAGCAGCGGCGTGACCACCAGGCGGACGATCTGGAACTCGTTCGCGCCGTCCATCCGGGCTGCCTCGAGCACCTCGGAGCTGATCGCCTTCAGGCTGGCTGAGAGAATCACCATGCAGAAGCCGGTGATGCTCCAGATCCCCACGAAGATGAGGGCAGCATTGTTGGTGGTCGAGTTGACGAGCCAGGCGATGGGGTCACGGCCCGCGACCCCGAGCAAGGCGTTGAGCGTGCCGGTCTGAATGGTCCCGGGAGCCTGGTAGTCGAACATGAACTTCCAGATGATCGAGGCCGCGACGGCGCTGATGGGCACGGGCAGGAAGATGGCAATTTTCGCAAGTGACTCGTAACGCACGCGGTCGAGAAGGATGGCGATGACGACGCCGAGGGTGACGCTGACGGTCGTGTAGAAGACGAGCCAGAGCAGGCTGTTGCGGAGTGAGGTCAGCGTGTCGGGGAAGGTGAAGAAGTAGACGTAGTTGTTGAAGCCGACCCACGAATCGTCCGCATTGTTCCGGAAGCTGATGAGGACCGTGCGGAGCAGCGGGTAGACCATGAAAACGGTGGCGAAACCGATCGCGGGGAGCGCCCAGAAGTAGGGCCGGATCCAGGTTTGGAGACGTTCCGGCAAGCGCTCGATGACCCGCTCGCCCAGGATGATGTAGCCGAGCAGCACGAGCGGGACCGCGACGACCGCGACAATCGCTGTGACGATCTGATCGGCACCCATGACTACCCCGCTTTACCTCCTTGTGAGGCCGACTGCGGCCGGGGCGAAACCGCTTCGCCCCGGCCGATCAAAGACTACGGACGGCTAACTGGTTGTATACGCGGCCTTTTGAACCGCATCTAGATGTTGCAGCACTGAGTCCAGGCTGCCGGGATTGTTGGTGACGTCGAGGAGGGACTTCCAGAAAGCGGCCTGCATGTCCGACGGCATGAAGTCGCCGGCGGTGACCAGCAGGTTCTTGGCGCCGTTGGCGATGTCGGCGGCGCGTTTGAAGACCGGATCCGTGTAGGTCAGACTCTTGATCGCACCCAACGTCCCACCATCGTTGGCCCAGATCTGCTGGGCCGGGGCGGTCGCCATGTACTGCATCAGCTTCCGCGCCGCTGGCGTGTCGTTGTACATCGAGAAGTTGTCGTAGAAACCGTTGACGTTGCCGTCGTCAGCGGTGACGCCCATGCTCGGGTGAGCGAAGTAGTCAAAGTCCGTGCCGGCCTTCACGCCGGGGTTGGTCTGCGTGATGATGCCGCTGATGAAGGTCGCCTGCTCGAGGAACAGGCATCCTGCGGGGGTCTTGAAGAGCGGGTCGCCGCCCTTTTGGAAGTTGGTCGAGAGCACGGTGTTGGTCCCGCCATAAACGTTGGCCGACGAGACCTCCTTGAGAAACGTCTGATAGCCCAGCTTGATCTGCGGGTCGCTGAACTTCACCTTGCCCTGGATCCAGTTGGTGTAGAACGTGGCGTCGTTCTGCCGCATGATGATGTTGTCGATCTGGTCGCTGGCGGGCCAACCCGAAGCGGTGCCCGATTCGAACGCAGCGCAGAACAGCTTCTGGGCTCCGTACTGGGACGGGTTGATGGCGAGCATCTGGTCGAACGTTGTCGGAGCGGTGCCGGTGAAGACTTTCTTGTTGTACCAGAACAGGCCTTTGACCTGGGTCTTGACCATCATCAGATAGTGCTTGCCGCCGATGACCCCGATGTACGGGTCGTCGCTCTGGCCCGCCGGCGGTGTCGTGAGCGCAGGATACGTGCCGCTGGTATACGCGCTCATGTCGAGGAAGCTTTCCAGGGGCTTCAACGCGGTCTTGCTGACCCAGCTCTTGAGCTGGACAGGGTCAGTGGGGCCGGGCGCGATGTCGGGCAGGTCGGTCCCGGCCGCGATGCCGTTGGCGATCTGGTTGTTGGAGTCGCGGTTGGTCGTGAGGTGGACCTTGATCCCTGTCGAAGCCTCGAACGGCGCCAAGACGTCCCGATACGCCTTGAGCTCCGCGCCGCCCCAGGCCGTCCATACCGTGACGTCGGTCGACGATGCTCCGGCAGTGTTGCCGGACGAGCCGCCCAATGAGCAGGCGGTGAGCAGAAGAGTGCCGAGACCCAGCGCGATCGCGCGCGGGTTCAGCTTAGCGAAGTGCATTGAATTGCCTCCTCCCATTTAGACCCCAGGTTCGGGGCGTGGACGGTCTCGACGTCGACTGTGTAGACGAACGTTCGCCTATGTCGACGTCGGCTATCGTAAAAGCGGCTCGCGGCATTGTCAATCTTCCCAATCAGTCCTCCTTAATTCACAGCAAAGCCAGTTCTGTCTCGGCGTCGAAAAGATGCAGGGTCCGCGTGTCCAGGCCCAGTTTGACCCGGTCGCCTGGCTCCACCTTCAGCTTGGGGTCGACGCGCGCGGTGACCGTGTCCCCGCCCACCTGCCCGTACAGGAACTGGTCGGAGCCCAGGCGCTCGACCACGTCGACCTTCATCTCCAGCGTGCTCTCCGGATCCGTGATGCGGTCGGTGGCCGTCTCCGGCCGGAAGCCCAACGTGCCC
>DASWGF010000319.1:0-20408 GCA_036393875.1 Candidatus Dormiibacterota bacterium | reverse complement strand
ATATGTGGCGTAGCTCGCTCAAACGGGCGGGGCGGCAGGCAGGTTCGGGGAGTCGAGCTGGTAGCCCCGGCGGGATTCGAACCCGCGATCTCAGCCTTGAGAGGGCTGCGTCCTAGTCCACTAGACGACGGGGCCACGCTCCGATGGTGGGCGGCGTTGGGTTTGAACCAACGACCTCTTGCGTGTGAGGCAAGCGCTCTCCCGCTGAGCTAGCCGCCCACGGGACTGATCATTCTACCCACCGCTCGATTCTGCTCTCCGCCCCACTCCCCAACCCACTCCCCGAGGGGGAGAGGGGGATACGATCATCCTGTGGCGTCCGACACCAAGCCGCTCCACGAACGTCGCTGCGTCGAATGCGAGCCGGGCACTCCGCCGCTCTCGAGCCACGAGGTGGGCCAGCTCCTGGAGCAGCTCGACGGCTGGACGGTCGAAGACGCCGACGGCCACATGCGGCTCACGAAGCAGTACAAGTTCAAGGGCTTCATGCCGGCCGTCGAGTTCGTGAACGAGATCGCGCCGATCGCCGAGGCTGAGGGCCACCATCCCGACCTGCTGGTCAGCTACGGCTCGGTGACGGTTCACCTGTTCACCCACGCCGCCGGCGGCCTGACCGAGAACGACTTCATCCTCGCGGCGAAGATCGATAAATTGACTGTTTGAGCCTCCCCACCCGCCCGCGCTCGCGAAGCGAGCGGGGCCGACCTCCCCACAAGTGGGGAGGGAACGCCTGCTCACAAAGTCTTAACAGTCTTTCCTTTGCATTGTCGTTGCCCCCGTGTTAGCTTCTTCGGGCTCCATGACCTTCATCGTCTGCTGGCTGCTGCACCGTCGCGAGCGTGAGGTACTGCTGCAAGGGGTCCTGCCCTGGGGGATCGATGCCGTGGTTTTCTGCTGGCGCTGCGACCGCATGCGAGGCCGCGCGGTACGAGTCCTACAGCTGAACCACACGCACACCGGCTGGTAGCCCGTCGGGCTCAACGCCCGAGCACGACCGCGTGGTAGTAAGCGGGTAGCAACGTACGGCGCGGGAACTCCTGTGTCGCGAGGTCGCGGAGCGTGGGGTCGACGTTCCAACTCACGATGACGACCTCCGAGCATCCCTTCAACTGATCGGCCGTCGTGACAACGGTAAACGCCGTCGTGTAGGCGGCGAGCACCGACTCGTCCGAATGGATCACGCACGGATTGCCGCCGCCTGCTCGCGAAAGCTCCACGGCCTTCGCAGCTTGGGGCAGGGCAAGGGGGTCTTCCGTGTAACCCGGCACTTGGGCCGCGATCGCGACGATCGCACCGGCCACCACTACCGGCGCGAGCACCCACCAGCGCTTGATCGCGGCTGCCATGAGATACGCGACGCCGGGGATGAGAAAGATGAAGAAGCGCGGATAGAGATACGCCGGCTGCAGGACGAGCCAGAGGATCGCGACCACAAGGGCAACTACCGCGACCGCAGCCCACACCCGGGGCTCACGCCGTGCCGCCCACAGGCCCAGCCCGGCCGTGCTCAGCCACAGGCCCAGGGGCAGCAACACCGGCGCGCCCACAAGAAAGAGGACGAGGTAGAGGGGGAAGGCGGGGTTGAACATCCCCGGCGGAAATCCGTGCTGCACGAACTCCATGATTTCGATGTTGGCGTTGGCCGCCACGCCGATCGCCAGGGCGGCGATCCAGGCGGGCGCCAGCCGTTTGCCATCGGCCATAGACCTACGCATGGCGACCCAGACCAGGTGGCCCGCGAGCACCACGATCACAAACACGTGGGTGGCGATCGCCAGGCCGAGCAGGAGCGCATACGCAACGCGAGCCCCGCTCCCTAACCCTCTCCCCTTCACCAGCACCAAGGTCGACAGGAGCGCCAGGAGTGCGGCGAGGCTGTAGCCGCGGAGGTCGCGACTGTTCTCCACAAACAGCGGGTTGGTCGCGATGAACAGCCCGGCGGATGCGCCGGCGAGCAGCCCGAACCGCCTCGCCAGCACCGCCGCGGAGACCCCCACCGTTCCTCCGGCGGCCAACGCGGGCATCAGACGGTAGACGACCTCGCTCCGAGATCCGGTCAGCGAATAGATGACGTGGCTGACGAGTGAGAGGAACACATGGTCGTTGGACGCGATGCTCTTGAGCGGCATGCTCGGCATGGCCGAGTGGACAGCGAAGGCGTCGATCAGGTTGGGCGTGGCGACGAAGTTGCCGAAGGTCGCGGCCGCGTCGTATCCGAACGAGCGGCCCGAGCCGATCAGATACGCGGCCGTAGTCGCAATGCCGAGGGCGGTTCCGACCACGACCGGAGCATTGGGGTGCGATAACGCCCGGCGAAGCACGGCGGGAAACTCTACAGGGCCGTAATTACACCTTCACGTCTTCTGGTTCGGGGACCACGTCTTCGCCGGTGTACGCGGACGCCTGCATTCGGAAGAGGCGGGCGTAGCGGCCGTTGAGCTTCATCAGCTCCGCGTGCGTGCCCTCCTCCACCAGGCGGCCATGTTCGAGGAAGACGATGCGGTCGGCGCGGCGCACGGTCGAGAACCGGTGCGAGATGTACACGGCGGTGCGGCCGCGCGTGAGGGAACGCAGCCGTTCGAAAAGGTCGTACTCGGCCTGCGCGTCGAGCGCCGACGTCGGCTCGTCGAGCAGCAGGATCTTGGCGTCACGCATGAACGCGCGCGCAAGCGCGACCTTCTGCCACTCCCCTCCCGAAAGATTCACACCATGGTCGAACCACTTGCCGAGCGCTGTGTCATACCCCTCTGGAAGCCCGGAGATGAGCTCGGCCGCGCCGGCCTGAGCGCCGGCGACCTCGATCCGCTCGCGGTCGTTGATGTCCTGCACGTTGCCGAGCCCGATGTTTTCCGCCGCGGTCGCCTGGTAGGTGACGTAGTCCTGGAACATCGCACCGATCTGGGCGCGGAGCTCGTTGGGGTCGAAGTCCTTGATGTCGATTCCGTCGATCAGGATCCGGCCGGCGTTGGGGTCGTACAGGCGGCAGATCAGCTTGAACAGGGTCGTCTTGCCGGCGCCGTTCCGGCCGACTATGGCCAGCGTCTCGCCCGGCTTGACAGTGAAGCTGAGGTCGGTCAGCGCGTTGGCCTCAGCGCCCGGGTAGGCGAATGTCACGTTGTCAAAGCGGATCTCGCCGCGCATCGGCTCCGGGACCTTCACCGTGGCGGGCGAAGGCTGCATCGACGGCTTCGTCTCCATCAGCTCGAACAGGTTGTTCAGGTAGAGGTTGTGCTCGTACATCCCCGAAAAGCCGGCGAGGATGCCCTGGATCGAACCCTGAACCGAAGATGCAGCCGTCGTGTACAGCGTGAGGTCGCCCAGCGTGAGCCGGCCGACGACCGCCTGCAACGCTACGTACAGGTAGGTCAGTGAGGTGGCGATCGTGCTGAGGTTTCCCCACGCGAACCCGGTCATGTACCGGCGGGCGACCTGCGCACGCTGCGTGCCGTAATAAGCCTTGGCGATGAGCCGGTAGCGATCGATGAAGTAACCGCCGAGGCCGAAGAGCTTCACCTCTTTCGCGTAGCTGTCGGTGGTGACGAGCGTGACCAGATAGTTCATCCGCCTGAGCAGGCGCGATCCCCAGCGCGCGATGTTGTAGCCGCGCCAGCCATAGCGCGTGTCGGCGATGAATGCGGGAATTGGCGTCACCAGCGCGAGCAACGCGAGCAGTGGGCTCACGACGAGCAGCACCGCGACCATGGTCACGAAGGTCAGAAGCGTCTGGACGAGGCCGAACGCGGTCGAGATCATCAACACCGGCCGGTTGATGGAGTCGGTCTGGGCCCGGCGAAGCAGGTCGTACGACGCCGGGTCCTCGTAGAAGGCGAGGTCGAGCGAGGCCGCCTTCTCCATGACCATCAGCTGGATTCGCATCGAGACGTCGTTCTGGAGCATCTGCTGCGTGATGTTCCGCAGCGTGCCGAGCAGAGCCGTAATGGCGAAGAGTCCGAGTTGCAGTAAGACGAGTGAGACGATCCACTGGACTGCCGTAAGCACCGGTGGCTGCCAGAACAACAGCGAGCTCGGGCCCCCGATGCCGGCGAGGGTCAGGCGATCGGGCTGGTGAAAGTTGTGGATGCCGATGCCCTGCACGACAGCGTTGGTCAAGAGTTTTGCGGTGAACGCGGCGCCGGCAGGGATCACCCCGGCGATCGCGGTCGCAATGAAAAGCGCGAGGGTGGTGGCCGGGCTGGCGTCCCACACCAATCTGAGGACGCGCGGCAAAGCCGCGGTCGTGCCGGCGACGGACTGCTTGAAGTTGAGCCACCTGCCCCGCAGGTCCTTGGGGCCTTCCTGGACCGGCGGCAGCTCGGGCTCGGCGTCGCCGGTGAGCCCGCTGTTGGCCTGGCCCGTGTCCTTCTGCCTTGTCCGCCCAAGCCACCAATGGATCTGGGGCGGACCGCTCCCCGGCCCGATCGTTGACATTGCTATTTCAGCTTACCCACAGGAGCAGGAAACACTCTTTCCGCAGCCACCCTTGCTTTCCGCCATGGACATGCGTAATATTGTAATCATGGATACGAAAGAACTCGATTCGATCAAAGGTTGGTTTGCCGGAAGGCTCCCAGACGGCTGGTTCAAGGGAGCAGAGGTCACGGTCGAGGACGACCAGATCGTGGTCTTGGGCACGCTGCCCGAGGTTGATCTCGGCACCACGCCCGAACAGAAGGAAGGCGCCGCCGCTGGGCGCATCGCCCGCTTCCGCGAGGAGACCCGCGGAGAGCGGATCGGGATCGCCCAGGAAGCCGAGGAGCGCTTTCACAAGTACATCACCTGGGGCGCGACGATGGGCGGTGTCACCAAGCGGTTCAACCCGGGTGGTGGCGGACGCTCGAGCGGAGATCGCCGGGTGATGATTGGTCGGTGGTTGCGGCGGCGCGGTCGCGGCCGCGGGGCCGGCACGCCCAACGCGCCGTCTTCTACGTCTCAAGTCTTCTAGCAGCGGCTCAACCAACTCACGCCCCTCTCCCCTACCCTCTCCCCGTTGGGAGAGGGGGTGAGGGGTGAACACATCTAGGCTCGAGGCTTTCTCCGACGGCGTGTTCGCCGTCGCCATCACCCTGCTGGTCCTGCAGTTCACCGTCCCCGAGGTTGCGTCTGGGAAGCTGCTCGCCAATCTCCTCGGCCAGTGGCCGCAGCTCGTCACCTACGTCGCCAGCTTCCTGACTGTCGGGGTGGTGTGGGTGAACCATCACACGATCTTCCGGAATCTTCGCGCAGCCGACCGCACGATCCAGTTCATCAATTTGGTGCTGCTGCTCACCGTGGTGCTTGTGCCCTACCCGACCGCGCTGCTCGGCCGCTACTTGAACTCCGGCCTCGACGGTTCGGTAGCGGCGGCCTTCTATGCCGTGGTGATGACGGTGATGGCCATCTCCTTTCAAAGCCTGGCCGCATGGGCGCTCACCCATCCGAATCTGCTGCGACCCGAGATCCAGGGTGCACGCGTGGGGACAGTGCTTCCGCGTTTCGCGCTGGGCCTGGTGATCTACGCGGTGTCGATCGGGCTTGCTTTCGTGAGCACCTGGTTGGTGGTGGCCCTGTACGCCTTCAACGCGATCTACTACGCGTTCAATCAGCTCTCCTGGACGCCGGAGCGAAAGTAACCGCCGAGTACATGCTCCCCAGGAAGCGGCTTGGCACGGTGCCGATCAGCCGCGTTCGCTCGAACCCCGCGATGGCGGCCATCTCCACCCATCGTTTATATGAGAACGGGTGCGGCACCCACAGGTTGCCCCGATCGGACCCGTACTCCACCACGATCAGGCTGCCGCCCGGCCTGAGCATCTCGTGCACGCGGGCAAGCACAGGACGCTTGTCGCGCACGAAATGCAGAGAGTTGGCCATGACGATTCCGTCGAGTGAACTCAGCGACATCGGGTGTGTGAAGTCGGCGACGACGACTTCAAACTTGGTCGCTGGAAACCTCTTTCCCATCTCGGCCGCGAGGCCGCGCAGCGAGCCGGCATCGCGGTCGACCGCGGTTATGCGCGCGCCCGGTCCCAGCAGGTCGGCGAGCGCCAGCGTAAAAGCGCCCTCGCCTGCTCCGAGGTCTGCCCACCTCCCGCCCTTGGCGCCGACTCCGTCGCGCAAAAGGCCGACCAGCTCAGCTTGATTTATCCCCACGAACTCAGAAGCTACGCCTTGAGTTCGCGAGGACCCCTACCACGGCCCTCGGCGACCAGCTCGCGCACCTTCGGCACGATGTCTTCGATGAACGCCTCGCCCAAGTCTGGACTGGTGATGAACGTGTCGAACCCGTGCTCTAGCGCGAGCGTGGCGAAGTCCTCCGCCGTCAGGTCCGCTCCGACGTTGAGGACGCGACGGATCGCCGACGGATCGCGACCCGCTTCCCGCGCCGCTTCATCGATACGGGCCCCCGCCTCGGCCAGCTGCTCCGGCGTCAGGTAACCGAGCGACGGAACCCAGCCGTCCGCCGCACGCCCGATCAGGCGGAGCATCCTCGGCTTGTACGCGCCGAGCCAGATGCCGATGGCGTGCGCAGGCACCGGGCCGGCGTTCAAGCCCGCGAGCTGGTAGAAGCGCCCGTCGAACTTCAGTCCTCGCCCGCCAGTCCAGAACAAGCGGATCACCTCGATGGCCTCCTCCAGGGCGCTGACGGATTCGCCGGCCGTGCGCGCCGGTCCTCCCATGGCTTTGATCGCCGGCCAGAACCCGCCTGCACCAAGGCCGAGCTCGACCCGTCCGTTGGAGAGCAAGTCGAGCGAGGCCGCGGCCTTGGCCAGCATCGCCGGCGGGCGCAGCGGAAGGTTGGCGACGTCGGGAAACAGCGTCACGCGACTGGTGCGGGCGGCGATCACGCTTAACAGGGTCCACGTCTCGTGGAAGCGGTGCTGGTACGGATGGTCCTGGATCCCGATCAAATCGACGCCGGCCACATCGGCCACATCGGCCTTGATCGCCTGCTCGAGAGCACGCACAGGTTGTGTAGCGTCCGGGTTGATGAAGTAGCCGAACTTGACCGGCCTCCCGTAATCCATCGGGAGACTAGAAGGCGGCGGCGTGATCCGGTATTCCTATCCCCCGGCGCCTCCGGCCAGCCGGCCGCCGTCGATGGAAAGGACGGCGCCTGTGATGAAAGCAGCCTCATCCGAGCAAAGCCACACGGCCGCCCGGGCGACTTCTTCAGCGCTCCCCAAGCGGCGTAGGGGAACGTAGCGAGCGATCCCGTGCAGAGTCTCTTCGGGCAGCCGGCTCATCTGCTCGTTGACGATGGGACCGGGCGCCACGGCGTTGACGCGAATGTTGCGAGGCCCGTAATCGAGCGCTGCGGTCTTGGTCAGGGCCACGACCCCATGTTTTGCGGCCGCGTACGGCCCCATCCCGGGCGCGCCCTGAAGGCCGGCCGTGGACGACATGTTGACGATGGCCCCGCCCCCGGCTTCGAGCATGGCCGGGATCTCGTATTTCATCGCCAGGAAGGCTCCATAGAGGTTTGTCCTCAGCCCCGCCTGGAAATCCTCGAAAGAGATGTCGGCGAGCGGCGTCGGCATGTGACCCGCTCCGGCGTTGTTGAACGCGACATCAAGGCGTCCGAACGTTGCCACTGTCTTCTCGACGAGACGCTCGACCGACTCTGGATCGGTCACATCAGTGGGTACTGCCAGGGCTCTGCCGCCGGCTGCGTTTATCTCATCCGCGATGGCCGCGATGGCCTGAGCCGTTCGTGCCGCCAGCACGACGCTGGCCCCCGCCTCGCCAAACGCGCGGGCCGCGGCGGCCCCGATGCCGCGGCTCGCGCCGCTGACGATCGCGACTTTGCCTTCGAGCAACTTGCGCTCGCTCAAGCGGTCTTCGCCTGAGGCGCGCCCAGTCGCTTCATGCGCTGAGCAAGGCCTTCACCGGTTCCAATGGCCGCCAGGCCAACCAGCAGGTGCACGACCTGGATGACCCAGTGCCAGCTGTTGTCGAGCAGGTTCGCTTGCGTCAGGCCGAGGATCGGCGCGATCAAGCCCCACGCGACGGCCGCCGCCACCATGCCTTTCGGGACGCCGGCTCGTGCTCCAAAGTACGCCAGGGTCCAAAGGGACAGGACGAGCACGAAACCCAGGAGTTCGTGGACTGGAATGATTCCGTCGGCGCGACCGGTCCAGATCGCGAGGCCCAGCAAGATGAGCAGGACGCCGGACACGCGCAGGGTCATGTGCGCCACCGTGATTGCCGTATTCAAGGCATTTACCTCCCCACCGCCGCCTTACAGGCGGCAATTAGTTGAATGACCTCAACTATACAACACCTTCAACTATTGGAGTGTTTCCGGCTAGAATCAAGAGATGCCCAAAGCGTCCGCAGCCAGGACGAATGCGGCCACCACCGCCTGGCGGCACATCTTCGATTACATCATCTCCACCGCGCCCGAGCGCGTGGCGGTGCTGGACCGGCTGGGCCTGACCCCCGCCGAGAGCCGCGCGCTGATCAGCCTCGACCCGAAGGCTGGCCGGTCGATGCGATCCCTGGCGGACGAGTGGAGGTGCGATCCGTCCAACGCGACCTGGCTGGTGGACCGCCTCGAACACCACGGCCTGGCCCGAAGAATCGCGAAAGACGGCGACCGGCGCGTGAAGGCAGTGGTGCTGACCGCCAAAGGGAAAAGGATACGCACCGAGTTGGTCGCATCCCAGTACACGCCCCCTTCTGACCTGTTGGCGTTACCGCAACGCGACCTCGAAGCGCTCAGCGTAGCCGCGAGCAAGCTGCCTGCGCGAGGCCGCATCGCGACCTGAACGTCCTTATATTCACCCGATGGGAACAGACCAGTATCACGAGCCGCCGGGTGAACTCAGCCAGGACATCAGGACCTTTGCGCGCGTGGCCGCATCGCTGCAGGAGGAAGCCGAAGCGATCGGCTGGTACGAACAGCGCATATCGCTCGAGCGCGACCCACAGGCCAAGGCGATAATGGAAGACGCGCAGGGGGAGGAGTTCAAGCACTTCGCGATGGCGCTGGAGTTTTTGTCTCGCCGGAAACCGAAGTGGCAGGTGGTGCTGAAGGACGTCCTCTTCAAACGGGGCGACATCGTCGAGCACGGCGAAGAGGCCGAAGAGGACGAGAAAAACGTTTAGCCGGCGGCTCCCTTCAGGATCGCTCGCGCCGCCTCGATCTCGTCGGGGCTGACGGTGTGGGCCATGCCTGGGTAGAGACGCACAGTCACGTCCGCCCCCATCCGTTCGAACACCTGGCCGGCCTCGATCACCCTCTCCTTCGGAACATGGGCATCGACGTCGCTGCAGCCTAGAAAGACGGGCGTCCGCTGGAAATCCCCCGGATAGTCACGCGGTGTGCCGTCCGGCCCGATCAACCCGCCGCTGAGCCCGACCACGGCGCCATATCCGCGCGCGTGGCGGGCAGCGAATTCCAACGTCAGACACGCGCCCTGCGAGAAACCGAGCAGCACGAGCCGGCTCGCCGGAACCGTCGTTTCGACTTTGGCGACCATGGACGATAGGACCTGCAGGGCCGAGCTGAGATAAGGCTCATTGGCCTCGAGCGGCGCGGTGAACGGGTACGGGTACCAGGCTGAACCCGCAGCCTGCGGGGCCAGGTAAGCGACGCCGGGGAACATCACCTCAGCGGCGATGGTCATGATGTCAGCCGCGCTCGCGCCCCGACCGTGGACCAGGATCATCGCCGCGCGTGCTCGCTCGAGTGATTCGCCTGCGTAGAGCACGGGCTGACCTTCGTGTGGACCGGCCATGTACTTGGTCTCGAAAGTAACGTATTGCGTGAGGTGACGGCCGAGACCGGGTCTTTCAACTACGCGAACCCGCGCGCCATTCACTGGGGCGCCGGCTCGCTGGCTCAGCTGGCGCCGGAATTGACCCGGCTGCAGGTCACGCGGATAGCGATCATCACGACCCGTTCTCTGGTCGCCGAAGAGAAGCTGCTCGGACAGGTCCGCGGTGCATTGGGCGGCCCCGAAGCACCGGCCACTGAGGTGATCAGCCAGCACGCGCCGATGTCGGAGGTCGACGAGGCGATCGCACGTACGACCGAGATCGGCGTCGACGGCATCGTCAGCTTCGGCGGCGGCAGCGCGATCGACGCAGCCAAGATGATCGCCGTCAGGCTGGCCGATAGGCACGGCCTTGCATACCGCGGTCTTCCCCACATCGCCATCCCGACGACGCTCTCGGTGGCCGAGCTTGCCGGCGGCGCCGGCTACACGGATGCGGCAGGCGACAAGGCGGGCATGCGCGACGTCCGGCTCCTGCTCGATTCCGTGATCTACGACGCCGAGCTCACGCTGGCCACGCCGATGTCCCTGTGGATGTCGACCGGGATCAGGGCGCTCGACCACGCGGTCGAGGGTTTCCTGGCCGACGGGTCCCACCCGTTCTCGGATGTGATGGCCCTCGAGGCCGTGCGCCGCCTGTTTGCGTCGCTGCCGCGGGCCAAGGCGAGGCCCGACGACCTCGGGGTGCGGACCGAGAACCAGCTGGCGGCATGGTTCTCGTTCATGCTCCCTGCTGCATCGGCAAGTGGACTGTGCCACGTCATGGGCAAGCAGATCGGCGCTCGGCATGGCATTCCGCACGGCGTTACGTCGTGCCTGCTCATGCCCCATGTCATGCGGTACATGGAGCGGACCAAGCCCGAACGCATGGCCGAGCTGGCGCGGGCCACTGGGTCGGGCCGGGACGCGGCCGTGGACGTGCGGGGACTTATTTCGTTGCTGGGATTGCCCCAGCACATCGCCGAGTATGGGATCGGCAAGCCCGAGCTCGGGAAGGCCGCGACAGAGCTGGCCGGCAAATATCCGGAAGAGGATCTGCTCGAGATTTATCTGGCCGCGCTCTGAAGCAATACCTTCAGTGGCGGCGCGGCTGGGCTCGCACCATCCAGGTGTCCAGCCGCAGCGGCCGCCCACCGACGGCAAGCACCTCGCGCCCTGCCGCCAGCAGACCAGGGTCGACCGCGGCCTCGGAGCGGACCTTGAGCCAGCGAACGCCCGACAGCACCTCGCTCGAAAAATGAAGCACGGGTGCGAAGCCCGCTCGAGGAATGGCTTTCTCCGCCGGAATGGCGACGCTGCCGATCCAAAGCCGCGACAGCCCCTCCGTCTGCGCTCGCGCGGCGAAGCCGGCCACCATCGCCCCGAACACTCCCTGGCGTCGGTGCGGCGGCAGGGTCACGCAGTTCCAGACGTAGGCTTCACCCTCGCCGGGCCTGATCTCGAGGTCGATCTCGCCGATCCATTCGGGACCGCTCGAAACCCAGCCGTAGCCCAGCAGCTCGTCGCCCGCCCAGGCGCCGAAGCAGCGGCAGCCGCGTGACAGGCGGGCGGCGACGAGGTCGCCCTCCGGGCCCATCGCTTCCGCGATCTGGGGAGAAGTAGCCGCCGTTACCTCAGTGATGACCGGACTGACCTCCCCATGTCGTGGGGAGGCCAGAGCCCAGACAGTGGAACGGATCAGAAGGAGAAGAAGAGGTGGCGCACCTTGTGAATCACCTCGGGGTCGCCGGTTGCCGAGCCGCCTGGGAACCGGCCGAAGAACGTCAGCACATGGTCGGCCGCGCTGTCGAAGTGGAACAGGGCGTCGCAACCCTCGAAGTTGCCCTTCTCGGCCTCCGATGACCATTTGCCGTCCTTGACGGTGATGCGCCATTTGCCGCCCCACGGACCTTCCGTTTCGATTCCGTATTGAGTGTCCACGCCCTCCGCCACCTTCTGGTCGACCGTGTACATCCAGAAAATGAATGAGTAGGGCAGGATGAGCCCGGCGGTGGCCTCGTCGATGGTCGCCAGCTTGTTGCCGAGGCCGTACTCGATGTCATAGGGGTGGACGCCGTAGTCCATGATCTGGAAGGTGCCGTAGAAACCGGCCGGGACCGGTCCGGCGAACGGGTGATACACCATGAATCCCGTCCACTCTTCCGGCGTGAGCGCATCGAGTATCCCGTCGAGCTTCTCCGCGTCCTTTTTGAAGCGCGCCAACGCCTCCTCGCGCGGAAGCTTGCGAAAGTCGAGGGCGTGGTCGTTGAGCGTCTCGCCCATTACCGGCAGGCCGAGGGCAACGCCGTCCTTGCCGGCCTTGGCCGCGTCCCAGTTCTTGAAGTAACCCTCCATGACGTCGATCATGTGGCCGACCAGGTCGCGCGTCTCCCACCCGGTGCAGCGCGTCATCACATTCCAGTTCTTGGGGTCCGAGACCAGACGCGTGAAGTTGGCACGGTCACGGCGCATCACGCTCATGACGGTGTCCTTGCCTTCGGCCGACATCGGGTTGACCGGCGCGATCGTTGCGGTGCTCATCAGCTCACTTCCCTCCCAAGGTCAATTCCAGAGACCACTCCTGAATACCCGTGTCAGTGTCCTGCGCCCCGCGCCGCGGTGGTCGGTACGACGATGGGCGTCAGGTTGAACTTCAAGTCCTCGCGCCGCCCTTCGTACTGCGGCGGCAGCTGAAGCGAAGAACCGAGCTCCTCGGCGGGCTCGTCAACGGTGAAGCCTGGCTGGTCCGTGGCGATCTCAAACAGGACGCCGCCAGGTTCGCGGAAATAGATCGATCGGAAGTACTTGCGCTCGATCACGGGCGTCACGTTACGACCGGACTTGACCAGCACCTCGCGCCAGTCGAGCTCATGCGCGTCGTTGGTGGCGCGCCATGCGACATGGTGCACGGTTCCGGCCGCCTCCTCGCCCACCGGCGCCTCCGGCGCGTCGAGCACGTCAAGCACCGAGCTTGGGCCGCCGGCGCCGGTTTCGAATCGGGTGCGGTTGCCCTCGCTGGCCACTTTGCGAAAGGCCATGGTGTCGGTCAGGAACTGGATGGTGTTGAGGTCGGACTCCTCGCACAAGGTCACCGAGTGGAAGCTGCGGATCTGGTGATGGGGATCGACCGGGCTGTCCGGCCACGGCTGCCAACGCTCATCCGACGCCTCGCCCACGAGCTCGATCTGGATGGAGTCGACGTCTTTGAGGACCAGGGTGTCGATGCCGAATCGTGTCGCCCGCGAGGCTTCCACGCTGAGGTCACGGAGGCGGCCGGTCCAGAACTGCAGCGAGCGGTTCGGCACTGCGAACGAGACTACGGTCACCTGCCCGCTGCCCGCCGGCCGCCACGGCAGGTGCGGCCAGCCGAAGAAGGTCATCGCGCTGCCGGGCGTGCCCAGGTAGTCGCCGAAATAGATGTGGTAGGTGTCCGGCACGTCGAAGTTCACAGTCTTCTTGATGAAGCGAAGGCCCAGGACGCCGACGTAGAAGTCGACGTTCTTCTGCACGTCACCCGTGATGCAGGTGACGTGGTGGATTCCGGGAACGTTGGCGGGCAAACGCATCGCCTCCTATCCAGCCGGTCAGACGAGCGAACCTATGTTATTCCTGGCCTCCCCATCACATGGGGAGGTCCGGTCCGTCCTCTGGGGTCCCCGCGCCGCAGGCGCGGGAGGCGTCCCGGGGTGGGAGCTACGGATTGCGATTGTGTTCCGAGGCCTCGTCTTCGACGCGCCGCCAGATCTCGGCCGCCAGCGGTTCCCTGACCTCCTCCTCGATATGCGCGACGAGGCCGATCGCGCGGGCCATGACCGCCAGCCCGCGGCCCACCTGCCACGGAAAGTCCAGCTCGCAGAGGATCGCGCCGATGGCGCCGGTTGCATTGACGGGAAGCTCGCGCCCATATGCCCGGCTCGCCTCCCCGGAGATGAGCTTCATCAGCTCGACGTAGCGGCCCGACAGCCCGTTTTCGAGGGCGATCGCGAACAAGCGCGGCGTTCGAGGATCGACCGGTTTGTGGATCGGGTGCCCCAGGCCGGCGATGGGCTGCTTCGTCTTCTTGTAGGTCGCGACCACCTCGCGCGCAACCTCGCCGAGGTCCGAGTCGGGGCCAGCAGCAGCGAGGGCTTCCTGCAGCGTTCGGGCCGCCTCTTCAATCGAGCCGCCGAACCGTGAGCCCATCCCGAGCAGCCCGGCCGCGACCGCGGCCTGGAGCGACTCGGGCGCCCCGAAATACGTGAGGCGCGCGGCGATTGCGCTCGGGGTCATGCCGTGCTCGACCAGGGTGACGGCGATCGCGTTGAACACGGTGGATTCTTCCGGGGTGGGCAGGCGGCCCTTCAGCTCGAGGAAGGCGAAGTCTCCGAGCGACGTCTTGCCGATGAGATCGACCAGGTCGTGCCCTTGCACGAAGATCCGATCGGCCGTGCTCCAGCCCAGGTCGGATTTGAGTCTCTTTCGACCTTTCACGCCCCTCTCCTCTGCGGGGGGACTCCCCCCTGGAGGCGCTCCACGGTGAGGCGGGTCTTGTAGCCGCTCTCGCCGAACACCTTCTCGGGGACGAGGGCGACCTTGGCGCGGAAGGTCAATGCGGAGTGGATCGCCGTCTCGATCTCTTCTGCGAGCCCGCCACCGGCGACGCTGCCGTCCGGCACTTCGACCTCAATCGGGACTGGTGGCACCACGCTCACATCCGCGGTCACGCGAATCACGCGCGCGCGGCCGGTGACGCGCGGCCGGAACCTGGCCACCACGGCCAGGATCGCCGAGGGGTACACGTTGACGCCGCGCACGATGAACATGTCGTCACGCCGGCCGATGATCCTCATGCGAAACGAGTTCCGGCCGCACTCGCACGGAGACCTTTCGATCCTGGTGATGTCGCCGCTCAAGAAACGCACCACCGGCATCGCCTCGCGCGTGAGGTGTGTGTAGACGAGCTCGCCGACGGCGCCGGCCTCGATCATCATCGGCTCGCGCGATTCAGGGTCGACGAGCTCCGCCCAAACGTGGCCGTCGCCGCAGAAGTGCATCCCCTCCTGCTGCGGACATTCGCCGAACAGCGAGGGCGCGATGTCGCCGATTCCCATCACCTCGGTCACCGTGGCGCCGAGGACGGACTGGATGTGGTCGCGAATGGCGGGGATGCCGCCGCCGGGCTCACCGCCCGTGACGATATGCGTGAGCTTCATCGCGGCGGGATCTGGTTCGGACTTCTCCAGGCGATTGGCGAGGTACTGGGCAAAAGAAGGTGTGCAAAGGAGCGTGTCGGCGAGGCCCGCCTTCAATCCGAACAGGACGCGCTCGGTGTCGCCCGGTGCGACCGGCACCGCACGAGACCCGATTCGCGAGAGCACGAAATGCGTGTGCCCGGCAACGAACGGCCCGGCCCCAAACGTGGTCAGGACGCTGCTGTGGTCGTGGATGCCGGTCGCGAAATAGGTCCGGCTGCCGATGACCGTCCACGTCTCGATATCCGCTTTGGAGAGCGCGAGCACGCTGGGCGCGCCGGTGGTGCCGCTCGTCTGGTAAACACGCTTGACGTGCTCGGGCGGCACGCAGAGATTGCTCCCGAACGGTGGAGCCTCGTCGATCGCGTGTTTGAGCTCCTGCTTGGTGCTGAAGGGAAGGCGGCCGAGTTCCTTCAGCCGCACTTCTGCCTGACCAACGCCCGCGTCGCGGAATTTGCGCGCGTAGAACGACGACCTCTCCATGAGGTATCGGAACTGCTTCTCCCACGCCGATGAAGCGCGCGCCACTGCCTGGTCGTACGACGCGGTCTCCACTTCGCGGTCCCAGATCGGGTCGCGGTCGCAGGTGTCGTCGGGCAACCGACCCGGTGCGTTCGAGGTCATTTGGCGCGTCGAGTTTACTTACACCAGGGGGCCGGCCCGACATCGACGGATCTTCGGGGCCCATGCGGCCCGACCCCTGGTGTCATGCCATCGCCGGCCCGTCCGGCATCTGGCCTTGATCCAACCAGGTGCGCAGATGCGCCTCGGCGATGCGGCGGGCTCCCGACATCGGACCCTCGGGGTCCTCGAGGCTCTGCCTGGTGAGGTCGCGAACTCGTTTCTCGACTACGGTCACCGCCTGGTCCGAGGTCTGGAGACCGGACGTCACGTAGCCGATGGTGGCGCCCGAGTTGCAGACGAAGTCCGCGAGAGCCGGGATCTTGCGCTCGTTCAGGACCTCGAGCGCGCGGGCGGTGTATGGGACGTTGGCTCCCGGCGCGACCACGCGAGCTCTGAGCGTCCGCGCCCGCGGTTCGTCGATCACCCCGATGCGTGCGCCGGGAACGAACACGTCCGCTTCGACCGCGAACAGGTCCGACGCCGGGCGTACTTCCGTGCCGAGATGCTCGACCAGCCGATCGCCATATTGAGCGCGGAGCCCGAGCAGCTCGTCGACGTCGAAGCCCGCCGGGCGCTGGACGCTGCCGTGGATGGTCGAGAACGCTATGAGCCGAGCCCCGCGCATGGTCAATTCCACCGCGGCCGCGCCTCCGACCTTGCCGAAGCCCTCGATGGCAGCTGTGCGATCTTCCAGCCCGCCGAGGGCAGTCTCGGCCGCGGTGGCCACACCGAGGCCGGTCAGAAACGCATCGAGCGGCATGCCCATGTATTCGGTGTGCATGAGGTCCGCCTGATCGGTGACGGGCAGCGAGCGGAAATCGTCAGGTACCGTCCCGAGGTCGGTGGACGTGAGGAATTTTGCGGACTCGACCAGCGGCCGGATCTCTTCGACGTACCGGGAGATTGCGTCGTCGCGCTCGGACGGGGTGGCCCGAATGGTCCCTTTGCCACCGCCAAAGTTGACGCCGAGGACTGCGAACTTGTAGGTCATGGCTCGCGCCAGCAGCTCGGTCTCGCGTTCGGTCACGTCCGGCGCGAGGCGTGTGCCTCCGGCGCTGGTCGGGCAATCGAAGTCGAAAGCCACATACGCGTCCACAGTCTTGAGTCGCAGCGTTTTCATGACGTCCACTAAGGTTGGCACGATGCCGGATCTGCTGTTGACGTCGGTGGTCGGCAGCTATCCGCAACCGGACTGGCTCGTCGACCGTGCGATGCTGGGCAGCCGGCTGCCGCCGCGAACGCGCGCGCTGGAGATCTGGCGGGTCGCCCCCGAATACCTCGAGCAGGCTCAGGACGACGCGACGGTGCTGGCGATCCGAGACCTGGAGCGCGCGGGCATCGACATCATCACCGACGGCGAGATTCGCCGCGAGAGCTACTCCAATCGCTTCGCGACCGCACTCGATGGCATGGACCTGGAGCATCCGGGCACCGCGCTCGACCGCACCGGACATCCCAACCCTGTGCCGCGCGTGGTGGGATCGCTCCGGCGCTCGCGCCCGGTCGGGGTGCGCGACGTCGAGTTCCTGCGCGCGACCACGACTCGAACCATCAAAACGACGCTGCCGGGACCATTCACCATGTCCCAGCAGGCGCAGGACGATTACTACCACGACGAAGAGGCGCTGGCGATGGCGCTCGCGGAAGCCGTCAACGATGAGGTACGCGATCTGTTCGCGGCCGGTGCGGACGTGGTCCAGCTCGACGAGCCGTACCTCCAGGCGCGGGCCGAGAAAGCGCGGCGGTTCGCGGTCAAGGCGATCAACCGGGCGTTGCTGGGCGTCGCCGGGACCACCGCCCTGCACACCTGTTTCGGGTACGCGCACATCGTCCACTCGCGGCCGAATGGATACCCGTTCCTCGAAGAGCTGGCGGACGTCACCGCGCATCAGATCTCGATCGAGTCGGCTCAGCAGAAGGTCGACCTGTCAGTGCTCAAGAGTCTTGCCCACAAGACGCTGATCGTCGGTGTCATCGACCTCGCCGACGACAGCCCGGTGGAGGACGTCGACACCGTCGTTGGGCGGATCCGCGATGCGCTCCGCTTCGTGCCGCCGGAGCGGCTCATCCTGGCGCCCGACTGCGGGATGAAGTACCTGCCGCGGCCCAAAGCCTTCGGCAAGCTGACCGCGCTGGCCCGCGCGGCGGCCAGGGTGCGCGCGGAGCTCTAGCCGGCTCTAGTTCTGCGTTCCCTTCCTTGCCCTGGGCGCGAGGGAGATCAGTTCCTCCATCGCCTGCCTCGCAAGGCTCACCGCCCTTGCGTATGCGGCCTTGCTCGGTTTGGCGGAACGCCCGAGGCGCGCGCGTGTCTTGAGCGCACCGTCGATGTAGTCGCGCGCCATCTGCGATGAATCCTTGGCCATGTCTTTCTTATCCTCCCGCCAGTTCGGTCCAGAAACGGTCGATGATCAATTCCGCGAACCACGAATACCAGTATTTCTGCGTCAGCTTCTTCCTGGCCAGGAAGGTCCTCAACTCAGGAGCCACCTCGAGCTCGGCGATGAGAAGGCTGACCACGTCGTCCGGCCGAATCCCCTTGATGAACGCATGGGTTGCGTTATACGCGTGCTTGGCCTTTGCGCGCCACAGCGCGTGGTCATCCTCGAGAAGGCCGACGAGACCGGCGTCGGTGAGGTCCTGCAGCTTCTTCTGGGTCAGCGCCACGGCTACGGCCAGAGGACCATCCGCGTGGTCCAACCGGCGGCGACGAAAGCTGCGACCAGCTGCAAGACGAAAAATCCGACGGTCCACCCGTACAGCCACTGGGGGCCGCCCAGCGCCAGCCAGGCCATGCATAGGGCGACCGTCACCAGGCTGAGGCCGAACGTTCCGAACAACGCGATGCCGGCGATCCTGTAAGGCCGGACAACCGCCGTCGGAGCGTTGCCCGCGTAGGACTGATAGGCCGCGATGACGATGCCCAGGAAGACGAGGACGAGGCCGGCAAGTGCCGCCGCCGCGCCCAGCGCACCGAGAACCACGTCTTTCGACTCAATCATGGAATTTGGCGGAGCGCAATCGTGGTCAGACGCCGGAGTCCTTGTCAAGCCGACGTCCACAATCCGTGAACGATCAGGTCAGCGGGCGAGCCACTCCCTGGCCTGCTCGACTGTGTCGAAGTAACCGACCTCGAGCCTGGTATTAGGCACTGCTTTGAGCCTGTCCCTGATATTCATGCCCGCGAGGCCGCTTTCCGGTAGAACGACCGCGAACTGCTTCAGGCCTCCAGCCAGGGCTCGGGGGAGCCATTCTCGGTCAGCCCGTTCCTGGTCGGCCGGGCTGAGCACCTTCTGCCGGCGGCAGTCGGCCAGCCAACGCGAGCCCCCGTGGTCCTTCAAGGCTCGGACCCCCGCGTCGAGCATGGCCGCGAACTCGGTCGAGTTCGCCCAGCCTTCCCACTCCACCAGCACCATCGCCCGAGCGCTATCCCACCTGACGGATGCGGTCCCAGGCGCGTTGAAGTAGAGATCGCCGTCAGCCTGGCTCACGCCTTGATCATGGGGCCCGATCAGCCGATTGTGCCCCTCCTCGGCCAAAATGCCCGGTATAGCAAAGGTTTACAAAGGTTGGCTAAGGCTGCCGATCAGCTAAGTATTGGCTTTACAGTTGCACCTGGTGTTGAAATGACAACCAGAGCAACCAAAGCCGCCCAGGCTGTTGCCTTCGAGCGTAGAGGGTGATGGCGGTGCGCAATCCCGAGCCGTTCACCAGCCCGGAACCGGCTGCCCGCCGCGTGCAGGTCTTGATCGTGCAGGACCATCCGCTGCTGGCTTCCGCCATCTCGCGGGTGCTCGAAGCGCAGCCGGACCTGTCGGTGTCAGGAGTGACCAGCTCGGGAGCCGACGCCGTTCAGTCGGCGGCGGACAACCGGCCCGATGTGGTCCTGATGGACTTCCGGCTCCCAGACGTGACCGGGCCGGCTGCGGCGCGCATGATCAAGAACGCGCACGCGGAGGCGGCGATCGTGTTCCATAGCGCCGATGAGTCCGAAACGGCGCTGCTGGATGCGATCGACGCCGGCGCCACCGCCTACCTCACCAAAGATGCGACCGCGGATCAGATCATCGAAGCTGTGCGCCGGGCGTCCACCGGCGAGGTCCTCATTCCGGCTGAGCTTTTCGCCCGCGCGATCGCGCGGCAGCGAAGCGTGGTCACACGGAAGCGGGAGCGCGACCAGCTGCTGGCGGAGTTCACGCCGAGAGAGCTCGACATCCTGCACCTGCTCGCGGAGGGTTTGGACACGACCGCGATGTCGCAGCGTCTTGCCATCGCCCCGCACACCGTCGAGTGGCACGTCCGTCACGTGATCGAGAAGCTGCAGGTCCACTCCAAGCTCCAAGCCGTCATCGCGGCGGCGCACAAGGGTCTGATCGAGCTCTAGCTACCCACCGGGTCCACGACCCATCATTTAACAGGGGTCGCATCCTGTGCCGAACCGTGGCGACACGGCTTCCGCTCCGGCGTAGTAAAGGTGCGTGCTCGTCACGAATAGCCTTTATCGAGGGCGCCCCGCGGTCAGGAGTGTCGTGATTGCCCTGGTGAGCGGCCTCGTGATCGCGGCGTGCGGCGCCGGCACAGCCGCCGCGCCATCGCCCACGTCCCTCGCTTTCGCCATGAAAGCTCAAAGCGGCAGCGGCGTGACTGGCACCGGCGACATCGTCAACGGGACGGGTTCGTTCACCCTCACGATCAAGCTGACCGGGATGACGCCTGGCTCGATCCACGTTTCACACGTGCATGCCGGTCGATGCACCCAGCCGGGTGGCATCGTCTACAACCTGCAGCCGGTCGTCGCCAGCTCGTCCGGCACCGCCAC
>DASWGF010000318.1:0-17849 GCA_036393875.1 Candidatus Dormiibacterota bacterium | reverse complement strand
GTGTAGTCGAAGCGGTTCTTCTCCCGGTGAGCGAAGTCGCGGTAGTTGGCGAAGCCGGCGTTCTTGGCCACCTTCTGCCGAAGGCCGTACATGCGGTCGAAGATGCCGGCCAGGACGTCGCGCTGCTCGATGTAGGGCTGGGCACGCAGCCTGAAAGCGCGCTCCCGCACATCGCGGTCGGTGGAAAGGAGAAACGGCAGGAGCTGGGCTGGGGTCTTCTCTTCGCCATCCCACTGGACGGTCATCGCGCCGTTGATCTTGGCCCACTGCGTGCCCAGCTCTGAGATCTCCGCGAATAGAGGCACGTTGGCCTCGTCGAAGATGTCCATCTGGTTGCGAAACCTCTGGATCATCGTTTCGAGCCCTGGGCGCACATAGCCCAGCTCGACGAGTCTTGCCTGCAGCCGCACCCGCTGTTCGTGCGCGCGCGGCGAGATCTGGGTCCCGAAGCGCAGCTGCGCGGCCTCTCGGTCCGTATCTGCCGTGTCGCAGCTATAGGCGAAGTTGGCCAGCGCCGCGGCCTCCGACAGAAGCGACTCGAATCGCGACCAGTCGGCCAGCCAGTCCTCGACATTGCCGGTGTCGAGCGGGCGAGTGGCCAGTGCCTCGTAGTGAGGGAGGACGTCCTCCCAGGACGCGTCCTTGAATGCATCAGGAGAATCCGGAAGTACTTTCGCAGCCATCACGCCCTCCACAGCCGTTGAGCGCACGCTTGCCTGCACGTACGCTCCACGCTTCATCGTATAGAAGTGATGGAACGCGAGGAACGTAAGTCGTCATCGTCCATGCGGCTTCCCACCGACGTGCGCGCGGCGGCGCTGGCTGCAGTAGGCGGCACCCGCCTGCAAAAAGAGTTCGCGTGGATGAGCTGGGCTGGAACTGTCTGGCGCCTCGAAGGCCAGAACGATGCCGTCTACGTCAAGCGTGCGAGGGAGTTGAAGGGGGAGCGCGACCGTACGGTGTGGCTGGCCGGGCGGCTGCCAGCGCCTGAGGTGTTGGGCCTGTTCCGTGGCTTCGGCGACGACTGGCTCCTGACCCGCGCCGCCCGCGGGGTGCCGCTGTCGGATCGCGCCCTTGGTTGGGAGCCATCCCGTGTCGCCCAACGTTTGGGGGAGATCTTGCGCGACATCCACGCTGTCGACGCCACAGACTGCCCCTTCGGCGAGCCCCGACCGGGCCACGTCCTCATCCATGGCGACTACTGCCTGCCCAACGTGCTGGTCGAGAATGGGCAGCTCAGCGCTCTCATCGACCTCGGCCTGGCGGGCCTCGGGGATCCGCAGGACGACCTGGCGGCCGGAGTGTGGACGCTGCAGTACAACTTCGGCCCCGGACTCGCGCGCGTGTTCCTGGACGCGTATGGCTGGCCGCCGATGAGCGACAGGGCGATCGAGCGCCTGCGGCGTAGATACAGCCGCTAGCAGCTTACGAGCGTTTCCGCGCTTTTGGCGCCAAACGTGCGCCTCGTGGTGTTGGTTTCCGCGCTTTTGGCGCCAAACGGGCGCTTTCGAGTTTCACGGGCAGGACCGTGTCGACGACGCGCCAGCAGTACCAGGCGGCGATGGTCCGGTAGGGACGGAACTTCTCCCCCTCGGCCTGAAGATCGCGCGGCTTGATCGTGTCCTTGAGCCGGTGCGCGGTCGACCAGCCTTTGCGCACTCCGTAGTCCTCCACCGGCCACACGTCGAACCGGCGCAGCTGGAACATCAGGAACATCTGCGCGGTCCACGGACCGATTCCGCGCACCTGCACCAGACGCGCGATCAGGTCGTCGTCGGTGAGCGATTCGACGTCCGCAAGTGGGACCGTTCCCTCCTCTACCTTCCGCGCCAGGTCGGTGACGGCGGCCGCCTTCGAGCCGCTCAAACCGGCCGTCCGCATCGCGCCATCGGGTAGAGCCAAGACGCCCGCCGGCGAAAGGCCGTCCGCGAACAGCTTGAGGAATCGGGCATGGATCGCGGTGGCCGCGGCACCCGCCAGCTGCTGATACATGATCGAGCGGACAAGGGCAGCAAATGGATCCTCCGACGGCCCGCGCAGCGACACGGGGCCGACAGCTTTGATCAGCCGCGCCATCACCGGGTCGCGCCTCGCGACCAGCCTGCTCCCCTTCGCCAGCTCGGCTTTGCCCCACGAACTCGGAGGCAAAGCCTTGAGTACGCGGGGACCCCTCAAGGGGGTGGGCGGAACGGCGGCCTTGCCCGTCAGGCGAATTCGGACATGAACTGGGCAAACTCGTCACGCGAGAGCCGCAGCTGGTCCTCGCCTAGGTCCACCAGCGGGCTGTCTGGGATCCGCTCGGTGGTGGCGAAGTCGACCGAGGCCGGGTCGAGGTAGAGCAGCCCGGTCACAAGGTGGCCGGCCGAGCGGCCCTCTTCGATCACCTTCATCGCGGCGCGGCGGTCGGTGGGGTCGTGGTCTTCGCCCAGCTTCTTGAGCAGGATGTGCGACCCGTCGTGGAGCTCCACGTCACGTACGGTCCCCGGCTCGTAATCGACGTGGACCTCTTCGAAGAACGGGATGAACGAGACGTCTGCGATCGACTCTTCGTGGTCCTTGACCCAGCTGTAGCTTTTCGTCGAGCCGTCGTGGTCGTTGAAGGTGACGCAGGGCGAGACGATGTCGAGGACCGCGGTGCCGCGGTGGGCGATGGCCGCCTTGATGAGCGGCACCACCTGCTTGCCGTCGCCGCTGAAAGACCGCGCGACGAAGGTGCAGCCGAGAGTCAGCGCCACCGCGCAGGGGTCGATGGGCTGGAAGGTGTTGACGGCACCCTTCTTCTGCACCGAGCCGAGGTCCGCTGTGGCCGAGAACTGGCCCTTGGTGAGGCCATATGTGCCGTTGTCTTCGATGATGTAGGTGCAGTCGATGTTGCGGCGGATCATGTGCATGAACTGGCCAAGTCCGATCGAGGCGGTATCACCGTCGCCTGAAACGCCGAGCATGATCAGCTGTCGGTTGGCGAGCTGAGCGCCCGTGGTCAGGGCAGGCATGCGCCCGTGGACCCCGTTGAAGCCGTGAGCGGATTCGACGAAGTACGCCGGCGTCTTGGAAGAGCAGCCGATGCCAGACATCTTCGCGAGGCGGTGCGGTTCCACCCCCAGCTCGTGCAGAGCCTTGATCATGTGGTTGGTGATCGAGTTGTGGCCGCACCCGGCGCACAGCGTGGTGGCCGCGCCCTTATACGCGTCGCGTGTCAGGCCGACTCGGTTCAGGGTCGTGCTCATGCCGGCACGGCCTCCGATTCGAGAAGCGGTTCGGTGATGGCGTCGGCCGGGATGGGCTGGCCGTCGTAGTGGCGGATGGAACGGAGGCGATCCACAAGTGCGGGAGGCAGGGCGAGGCGGAGGAGGTCGTAGACCTGGCCGTCGCGGTTCTGCTCGATCACGTACACGCGCTCATGTCGCGAGACGAAGTCGACGACCTGCGCGGACAGCGGTAGGGCCCGGATGCGAAGGTAATCGACGGGCAACTTCGCCGCCGCGAGCGCCGACCGCGACTCAAGAATGGCAGCGTGGGTGGAGCCAAACGCGATGAGCCCGATCTTGGATCCGGTCGATTCGTCGATCACGGGCGCCGGCAGCGCGGTGCGCGCGGTCTCGAACTTGCGTGACAGCCGATCCATGTTGGCCGCGTATGCATCAGCGCTCTCGGTGTAGCGGGCATTCTCGTCGTGACCGGATCCGCGAGTGAAGTAGCCGGCCGCGGGGTGATCTGTGCCTGGGAGCGTGCGGAATGGCACGCCGTCTCCGTCGACGTCGCGATACCTCGCCCACTCGCCGGCCAGGCGCTCGAGGTCGGCTTTTGAGAGCACCTTCCCGCGGTCGAACGGTTTGTCCGGGTACTTGAACTCGGGCGTCATCCACAGATTCATGCCGAGGTCGAGGTCCGAAAGGACGAACACTGGGGTCTGGAATCGGTCGGCGTAGTCGAACGCGTCGCGAGCGAACTCGTAGCACTCCTCGACCGTGCCCGGCAGCAGGACCAGATGCTTGGTGTCGCCGTGGGACAACGTATAGGCAAACCCGACGTCGGCCTGCGAAGTGCGCGTGGGGAGTCCTGTCGACGGTCCGATCCGCTGGATGTCGAAGATGACCACCGGCACTTCGGCGTAATACCCGAGGCCGGCAAACTCCGCCATCAAGGAGATGCCGGGCCCGGAGGTCGAGGTCATCGCGCGCGCCCCTGCCCATCCAGCCCCAATCGCCATCCCAACGGCAGCGAGCTCGTCTTCGGCCTGCACGACCGCGATTCGTTTCTCGCCGGTCTCCGGGTCGGTGCGGAATCGCTCGGCGTAGGCGATGAGGTTCTCGCACAGCGACGACGAGGGGGTGATCGGGTACCAGGCGGCCACGGTCACGCCGCCCATGAGGGCGCCCAGCGCCGCGGCCTGGTTGCCTTCGACGAGCACTTTGGAGTCCACGACCCCGCTCATCGCCTCCAGGCGATACGGGTCCTTCTTGGAGAAGTTGTCCTGCCAGTAGTCGAAGCCCACCTTGATCGCGTCGAGGTTGAGCGGCACCGCCTTGGGCTTGGACAGGAACTGCCGGGTGACCGCATGCTCGAGGGCGTCCCACGGGATACCGAGCAGCCCTGAAACGACGCCGACGTAAATCATGTTCGCCAGCTGCTTCCGCAAGGTGTCGTTCTGGATCTTCGCCTTGGCGAGCTTGGAGAACGGCACCGGGTAGTAGGTGAGGTCGGTGCGGGCGTCGGCGGTCGAGAAAACCTCCTCGTGCACCACGACGCCACCCGGCCGCACCGTCCGCAGGTCCTGGTGCCAGGTCGCAGGGTTGAAGGCGATCAGGACGTCGACCTGGTCCCGGCGCGCCATGTGGCCCTGAGGTGTGACGCGGAGCTGATACCACGTCGGCAGGCCCTCGATGTTGGACGGAAAGACGTTCTTGGGGGCGACCGGGATGCCCATGTGGAAGATCGCCCGGGTCAGGATCAGGTTCGCCGTTTGGCTCCCCGAGCCGTTGACGGTGGCGGCCTGGATGGTGAGGTCGTTGATGATCTGGTTGGTCACTTGGTCATGTGCAGCGGATTGTGAATTTTACGCGTACGTGCGAGCCGAACTAGGTGTTCGAGCCGCCGATTGGGTAGAGTCCACAACTTGTGAAGGTCGGCACCCCCAAGGAAACCGCGCCCGACGAACGCCGGGTGGCGATCGTCCCCGACTCCGCGACCAGGCTTGCCGCCGCTGCCCTCGAGGTCAACGTCGAGTCGGGCGCCGGGTCAGCGGCATACATCACGGACGAGGCCTACCAGCAGGCCGGAGCCAAGATCGTCAAGGGTGCCGCCACCCTGATGGGGGAGGCGGACGCGGTGCTCAAGGTCCAGGCCCCTTCGGCGGCCGAGGTCGAGCTCATCAAGAAAGGCGCAGTTCTGATCAGCTTCTTGCAGCCCGCCACCCAGGGGGACATCGTGCGGGCTCTCGCCAAGCGAGGAGTGACCGCCTTCAGCCTGGAGCTGGTGCCGCGTATCTCACGGGCTCAGTCGATGGACGGCTTGTCCTCCCAGGCGTCGGCGGCGGGTTACAAGGCGGTCCTGATGGCGGCCGGGCGCCTCGGCAAATTCTTCCCGATGATGATGACCGCGGCAGGCACGATTCCCCCAGCGCGGGTGCTGGTCATGGGCGCAGGGGTGGCCGGCCTGCAAGCGATCGCTACGGCGCGCCGGCTCGGCGCGGTGGTCTCCGCTTACGACGTGCGCCCGGCCGTCAAGGAAGAGGTGCAGTCCCTCGGCGCGACGTTCATAGAGCTTGCCCTGGAGACTCAGGAGGGCGAGGGCGGCTACGCCAAGGAGCAGTCCGAGGAGTTCCTGCGCAAGCAGCGCGAGCTGATTGGTGAGCACGTCGCCAAGTCAGACGTCGTCATCACCACTGCCGCCGTGCCCGGCCGGCGGGCGCCGTTGCTGGTCACGGCTGAGATGGTGAAAGGCATGCGACCGGGGTCGGTGATCGTCGACCTCGCGGCCGAGACCGGCGGCAACGTGGAGCTGACCAAGGCGGGCGTGGACGTCGAGGTCGGAGGCGTGACCATCATCGGCACGCGGAACGTGCCGTCGACCATGCCCCTGCACGCGAGCCAGCTCTACGCGCGCAACGTCGCCAACCTGCTGCTGCACCTCGTCAAAGATGGGGCGATCGTGCTGGACTTCGACGATGAGATCACCAAGGGCAGCTGCGTGACCCACGACGGAGAGATCGTCAACGAGCGCGCCAAGCAGGTGGCTGCAGCGCCGACCAAATGAACAGCGAGCTGCTGAACGAGTTCACGTTTTTCGTGCTGGCGGTTTTTGTCGGCATCGAGGTCATCTCCAAGGTGCCGACGATGCTCCACACGCCTTTGATGTCGGGCACCAACGCGATCCACGGCATCATCCTGGTGGGCGCGCTGGTGATCGCGGCGGGAGCCAGCTCGCCGGTCACGATCGTCCTCGGATTGCTGGCCGTCGTCCTCGCCACGACCAATGTTGTCGGCGGCTTCGTCGTGACCGACCGGATGCTGGAGATGTTCAAGGGTCGCGAGACCACCAGGACTCAAGAACCGGTCAAACCCAAGTGACAGTCGTTTACGCGCTCGCTTATTTGCTGGCGGCGGTGCTGTTCATCCTCGGCCTCAGGCAACTGAGCTCGCCCAAGACCGCCCGCAACGGCAACTTCACCGCCGCGGCCGGCATGGTCATCGCGTTGGGCGTGACCGTGCCGCAGCTCCACTTCACGGCTGGGGGCGCGATCATCATCTTGATTGGAGTCGTCATCGGGACGGCGGTCGGGACGTTCGGCGCGCGCCAGGTCAAGATGACCCAGATCCCGCAAATGGTGGCGCTGTTCAACGGCGCCGGCGGTGGCGCCGCAGCGCTCGTGGCGGTGGCGGAGCTCGTCAAGTTCGGTCCCCACCCGTCGTTGACCGAGGCGCTGCCCAGCGTATTCAGCATCGTCATCGGCTCGGTTTCCTTCGCGGGCAGCCTGGTCGCTTTCGCGAAGCTCCAGGAGCTGATGACCGGGACGCCGATCACCTACCCGGGACAGCAGCTGGTCAACGGCCTCCTCGCCGCCGCGATCTTCGGCTTCGTGATCGCGGTCCTGGCGATCGCATCGATTCCCTTCTCGTTCCTGGCCCTGATGCTTCTAGCCCTGATACTCGGTGTCGCCTTCGTGCTGCCCATCGGCGGCGCCGACATGCCGGTCGTGATCTCGCTGCTCAACGCCTTCACCGGGCTGGCTGTCGCCGCCAGTGGCTTCACGCTCAACAACTTCGCGCTGATCGTCGCGGGGACCCTGGTCGGCGCCTCCGGCAGCCTTCTGACCAAGCTGATGAGCGACGCGATGGGCCGCTCGCTCGGAAACGTCCTGTTCGGTGCGTTCGGCAAGGTGCAAACGGCGGCCGGCGCGGTGGCGGGGAAGGAGGGTCGCACCGTGCGGACCGGTTCGGTCGAAGACCTCGCGACCCTGCTCGCATACTCGCGACGCGTGATCATTGTCCCCGGGTACGGGCTCGCCGTCGCGCAGGCACAGCACGCGGTCCGCGAGCTGGCTGACCTGCTCGAAAAGAGAGGCGTGGAGGTGAACTACGCGATTCATCCCGTCGCCGGCCGGATGCCCGGGCACATGAACGTCCTCCTCGCGGAGGCCAACGTGCCCTACGAGCAGCTCAAGGAGATGGACGAGATCAACGACGAGTTCAAGAACGCCGACGTCGTGCTCGTGGTGGGCGCCAACGACGTCGTCAATCCCGCCGCGCGCAACACGCCCGGCAGCCCGATCTACGGGATGCCCATCCTCAACGCCGATCAGGCCAAGAACATCGTGTTCATGAAGCGCTCGATGCGGCCGGGCTTTGCGGGCATCGACAACGAGCTTCTCTACGACCCCAAGACGATCATGTTGTTCGGCGACGCGAAGGACTCGCTGACCAAGCTGGTGAACGCGGTCAAAGCTGCCTAACTCCCGTAACTGATGCCAAGTGGGGCCTAAGGCCGGGTTTATCCCGGCCGTCCCCAGGCATGCACATACCAATCGCCTGTGGACAAAGTGCCACTCCAACCCAGCCGGCAGGCCTGCCTGCCGGCTGAAATGACACGAGCCCCCGACCGGTGATGGACGGAGGCTCGCGCCGCGAAGAGGGTGTGGTGCCTCGAATCCTAGGCATTGGGCGCCGGATCGGTTAGTGCGCAACCTACAAATCGGGTCCTGTTTCGTTGTGGCGCGAGGCAGGCCCCTACAATCCTCGGCGGTGGACGGCCGTGAGATCGTGTTGCTGGTCACGGTCGCCCTGCTTGTGCTGTATGTGATCGCAATCGGCGGCGCGACGGCGACCGCGATCCGCATCAACGAGGCCTGGCGCCGGCGCCCGGTGAAGGCGACCACCATCGGGCCGAGGGATGAAGGCGAAGTCGTCCTGCAGGCGCCCGCACTGCCCATAGCGGCGCGCCGGATCCGCCTGGTCGGTTGGGTCGCGTTTCCCATCGCGCTGGTGCTGGCGGTCTTCGCGAACCGCAGCTTTCCATGGATTGCGCCCGTCGCGGTCTTGGTCATGGTCGGATTGAACGCGTTTTATTTCACCGCGATGCAGGGATTGGGCGAGCCGCTCACGCTGACGAAGGACGGGTTCCGATGGGGAGTGCGAGGAAAGGAACGCTCCGTGCGCTGGATCCACGTGACCGACCTCGTCGGCGCGCGGCTGGGCGCCTTCAGCGGTATGAGAATGTCCGAGGCCGGCGAGTGGCAGGATCCGAAGCTGCGGCCCAATGTCATTTTCTTTCGGCTCAATCGCGCGCTCGTGCATGCACCCAAGTCGCTGCTTCAGCGCATTCGAGGCTTCTCGTATTACGACGGCGCCATCCGCAACGCGTTCGGCGTGCCCACCGAGCAGCTACTGCAGGCGATGCGCGAGTGGCAGCGTCTGGCGATCGATGCCGAATCGCCGCCCTTTCGGCGTCCCCGTCCGGGCGAGCAAGCCGGGCGCGGGAGGCCGGGCGCCGGCTAGGAGCGCGACTCCTTCAGCACTCGCTCGAGCGTTTTGGTGTCGAACGGGTAAGCCAGCCGTAGCACAAAGTGTTGAAGACCGGCGGCGAGCCACTCCTTGACGTCTCCCGGCGTCCTCACGTGCACGTTCGCCGTGCGCTCGATCTCCTTCGGGTCACGCCCGATGCGGTGGCACCACTCGTCGAGGATCCCCGATTTGCGCGCGTATTCGTCTGGGTCTCCGAGCGCGTTCCACATCTGCGCGTGCTCGGCAACCAGCCGAAGGGTCACCTTCTCGCCCCCGCCGCCGATGAGGATCGGCATCGGTCCCGCGGGCCCCGGCTTCAATTTCTTGATGCGCTCCTTAATTCGCGGCAGAGCGTCCTTCAGGGTGCGCAGCCTGTCTTTCGCCTCGCCGAACGTGAACCCGTATTCCTCATAGTCGCGCTCGAACCAGCCCGCGCCGAGGCCGAGCACGAACCTCCCGCCCGAGAGCTGGTCGATGGTGCCGGCCTGGTAGGCGATGAGATCGGGATTTCGGTATCCGATCGCGCTGACCATCGGGCCGATCTGTGGGACCTTGGTGTCGATCGCCGCGGCGGCCAGCAGTGACCAGCACTCGAACTGGTTGCCGTTGGGGTCCCCATAGAGTGGAAAGAAGTGATCCCAGAACCAGATGCTATCCACGCCCAGCTCGTCGGCACGGCGCCACGCGTCACGCAGCTGCGCGATGGTGCACTGCTGCGGATGAATCGTGACCCCGACTTTGAAGCGCTTGGCCTCGGACATCGGTCAGGGATTATCCTCTCCCTCTCATGACGAATCGCTGGACGCCGGTCGAGATCGACCCGGCCACCGCGGGCCCGGATTTCTGGACGCGCTATCACGCGTATCGCCGGTCGCGGCATGCCGAGACGCGCCCCGACGATCCGCTCAGGCCCGACCGCGTGGTCGAGGACGGAATGAAGCGCAAGGATCCGTTCGAAATCCACTACCGCTACGAGATTTCAGACGGCGGCAAGATGTTGAGCTGGTTCAGCGCCGAGGCGACCAGGCCCGGGGCGCCCGGTTACGACTCCAATCAGCACTTACTGTGGGTCGAGTTTTCCGTGCACCGCGATCAGAGGCGCCGCGGCATCGGTCGCAGCTGGATTCCTCTGGTGCTGCAGATCATGGACCGTAACTCCTACACGACGGTCGGCTTCAACACCGAAGAGGAGTCAGGCCACGCATTCCTCAAATGGATCGGGGCCGAGCCCAAGCTGACCGGCGCGGAGAATCGGCTCAAGCTGGCGGACGTCGACTGGGCGATGATGCGCCGCTGGGTTGAAGAAGGGCGTACGCGCTCGCCCGAAACCAGATTCGAGTCCTACGACGGGCGCCTGCCGGAATCGATGCTCGAGGACTACGCCCCGCAGCTGTCGAGCATGCTGAACACGATGCCGTGGGAAGACCTCGACCATGGCGAGATCGTTGAGACGCCGGCAATGATCAAAGAGTGGTTCGCCCGCATGGACATGTCGGGTGAGGCTGGGCACTGGATGCTCACGCGCGAACCTGATGGGATCATCTCCGCAATCACCGACATGTACTACGCCCCTTACAGCCCGACCATCGTTCATCAGGGCTTCACGGGCGTGCGGCCCGACGCGCGTGGGCGAGGCCTGGGGAAGTGGTTGAAGGCCGCGATGGCGATCCACCTGCACGAGCTCTATCCCGCCGCCGAGTGGTTCGTCACCGATAACGCGGGCTCAAACGCACCGATGCTGGGCATCAACACCAAGATGGGCTTCAAGACTTATCGGGTCGGCAGCGAGTACCAGATCACCCGCGACCGCCTGGCCGCGCGATTTCGCGAGGTCGCGAAAACCTCTTAAAGGCCAGGACCGCAGCGGATCAGGCTGCGCGGCTGCGCTGGATGCTGCGTGCGAGCAGGACGAGGCCGACCACGATCAAAAGCGCCGGCAGCGCGGCCTTGCCGAACCACCCGTAATCCATGTCGCTGATCCTGAAGATGGTGGCAAAGATCACGAAGCCGATCATGAAGATGATGGCGGCCACGAACATGAGCACGCGGCCCTGCCGGACCAGGTGCGAATCGCGGTTCCGGATGCCTTGCAGGAAGAGACCCAGACCGACCCCACCCGGAGCGACCAGCGGCCACGCGAACGCCCAGGAGGGCCAGTCGCCGGTGCTGCTCTGGTAAGCGAAGATCAGCCCGATCACGGTCAGGATCGCGCCCGGTATGAGGGCGCCGGTGCCAAGGCTGATGTAGCCGACGACGAGAAGCGTCAGGCCTGGGATGACCACGAACAAAGGCCAGCTCTCGCCGGCATCGAAGCCCGTGAACTGGATCAACAAAGCGAAGAGACCCAGGACGACCAGCACTACGCCGAACGCAACGCTCGATCCCGCGCGCCGAGTAGTGGACCCAGGCGCCACGTACGCGGGGGGCCGGGGCTGGTATGCGGGAGGCGGCGGTGCGCTGGCGGCGGTTTCAGTGGCGACCGCCTCAGTTGGCTGGTCTTCAGCGGTTGCGGGTTCGACAGCGGCCATCGATGGCGATTCCTCGCTCTCCGGCTGAGCTTCCGCCGGCGGGGCGGCGTCCTCTGAGGTCACGTCCGAGGCCACCTGCGATTCGACGGGCTTGTCCTTGCCGGGCGCCCAGATGTCCGGGCTGCCGGCAAGCATGTCCGAGCTGACGTGGACGGTGGGCGAGCCTTCGCTGCCCTCAGACGGTGTGGCCGGAGGCGTTTCTTTCGATGTGGAGCGCTTGCGCTTGCTCATTGGGATTCCTTATACAGCAAGCCGGGCCTCTCGCTGATGGTCACGATTGCCGCCATGGAGCCGGCAAGAGGTGCGCCAGGATCCGATAAACCTCGGGATTCAAGGCCAGCCCGAAGTGGCTGCCCCTGACCTCGATCGCATTTACATCACGCCGCAGGCAAGAGCGCCAGTTCACGACGCCGTCTGAGCGCGAGTAGATCGACGTGGTGGGCACCCGGGGCGGCGCTGCGAGGTCGCGCAGGAACCGCATCTCCACCGAGGCCGGGTGGCCATAGCGGAAGACGTTGTAAACATGAGCGGCCCTAACGCCCGCCATCGTGAGCGGATGGATGTCGAACGGATCGTTGAGGGGCGACCCTAGCGTGATGACCTGTTCCACGAGCTCGGGCTGGCGATGCGAAAGCACCTTCGCGAGCACGCCGCCGCGGCTCTGGCCCACGAGCGACACGCGCGCCCCGGTGCGGTGGTGCAGGTGCTGCAGAGCGTCGAGCAGCGGCCGCAGCATGACCTCCGAGTAGGTGACGTTGAAAGTGACCCCTGCCATCTGCGGCCGGTATCCGATGCGCCGCAGCCACTGGTACGGGGTGTGCAGCGTCCAGTCGCCGGCGAGGAACCCGGGGATCAGGATGACCGGGCGTCCCAACCCTGGGGGGACCTCGACGCCGCGGAAAACCGGATCGCGGATGAGCCGAAGATATTCGAAGTAGATCCGGCCTTCGAGCCACATCGGCGGGACGGGGTCCCAGGTGCCCAGATGGCGGAGGTCAGGTAGGACTGAGGCTGCGACCTCCTCCCAACGCCCGCGTCGTTTGCTGTGATGTTGTGAGGCCGTGGCCAAGTTAAGTTCTGAGCGTATCTCCGTTATGAAACTGCAGCGGGCTCGGGGGCGATTCTATCGGCAAGCCACTCCAGAAGAACGCTCAGAAACAGGTCAGGGGTCTCCATCATCGGCACGTGGCCGACGCCTTCGAGGACGCGCAGGGTCCAGTCAGGCCGCCGGCGCACCAGCTCCCGGACCGCTGCCAACGGGATGACGCGGTCGAGCGAACCGTGGATCACCAGGGTCGGCGCCTTGACCCGCTTGACTCGGGTCCAGAACCGTGGGTCCGCCATTCTGAGAGCGATCGAGCGCGAGGCCTGGATGAAGGCGCGGCTGCCCTGCGGGCCGAGGTGGCCTCGCTCTCGCGTGAGCTGCACATGAGCCTCGACGATGTCGGGAGGCACCCGTGAAGGATCGGCGGTAACGAGGCCGAGTGATTGCTGGACCAGAGCTTCGGCTCCCATGTCGCGCAGCCTGCGCTCGAATATCACCTCGGCCAGGCCCGGAATCGAGAGTGCCGTGGCCACGCCAAGCATCGCCGGGTCCGGCCTCGGCGCGTGCGCGAGCGGGATGGGAATGGCGGGGTCGACGAGGATGCACTCGGTCACCTTGTGTGGGTGGTCGGCGGCCTCGAGCACGGCAAGGTGGCCCCCCATCGAGTTGCCCATCAGCACCACCGGTTCATCGATGACCTTGTCGATGAACGCGTTCACGAGGTTCGCGTTGGCGCCGACCGTCGCCGAGCGATGGTAGAGGGGCGTCTGGCCAAAGCCGGCGAGGTCGATAGCGATGGCGTGGTAGCGCTCGGCCAGCGCGGGGCCGACCGCCATCCAGTTCAGGGCACTGCCGCCCAGGCCGTGGACCATGAGCAACGGCTTGCCCTGGCCGCCGAAGTCGACGTAGTGGACCGGGCCGTCGAGGTCGGCGATCCTATGGCGCACTGCGTCAATCCTACGACGCGGGAGTCAAGATCGCGCCTGCCAATCGCATCAAGATCTCGGCGATGGCGGTTGACGAGCGCCGGCCGTCCTGGTGGAGGCGGTCGAAGACCGCGAACGAGGTGAGAGTGCCGATGACGTCCTCGGCCTCCTTCAGCGAGCAGCCGGGCCGGAGCTGGTCGGCGGAAGCCAGCCTCTCGGCGAGGGCGCGATCTTTGCTCGCGGCGGGGTCGCCAGGGGAGGTCACTGCGGGGAGGGCGCGGAACAATGCGGGATCGGAGGACCAGACCCCGCAGGCCGCGGTGATGCGATCCCGCAGCTCCTCGCGGGGATCCGTGGCTCCGTTCGCGGCGGGCGGGCGGGTTCGTGCGTGCGCCTCTCCCACGACCGCTCGCAGCAGCTCGGATCGGGACCCGAACCGGTTGTAGATCGTGAGCCGCGAGACGCCCGCTCGGCGCGCCACGGCGCCGACGTTGAGAGCCGAGCCGCCGCCTGCCGCGACCAGCTCGCGAGCGGCCGCCAGCACGGCGGCACGGGTGCGGTCGACTCCCGCCTGACGCTTGCCGAGGTCATGCCGGCCGTTCACGCCAGCACATTAACATACAGTATGTCAACTCAACATCCCTGACCCGATCGTCCGCTCGAAGTGGCCGAGCGCCTACCATCCCGTGCCGATGAGGCTCCCAGATCCGCTGGCTTTGCGCGAGCTGGCGGCCCTGTTGCGGGATCCGGTCTTCCGTGGTCGCGGGGTTCCCCACGGCGACGGCCGCCCGGTCTTGCTGGTGCCGGGCTTCCTGTCCGGCGATTGGGCGCTGACCGTCCTGCGCAACTGGCTGGAGCGCGTCGGGTACCACGCGTACGTGTCGGGGATCTACTTCAACGTGCGCGCGTCGGAGCACATGATCGCCGGTTTGCGCCACCGTCTGGCCGAGATCCACGCGACCGATCCGGCGCGAGTCACGCTGGTCGGGCACAGCCGCGGCGGTCTCCTCGCCAAGGTGCTCGCGCAGCGCCGGCCCGATGCCATCGAGCAGGTGATCGCGCTGGGCTCGCCGCTCGCCGATCAGTCCGACATCACTCCGCTGACCCAGGCCGCGGTCGGTGTCGTCCGCACCGCCAACGAGATCGGCTTTGGTCTCAGGCTGCGTCAGGAAGGCCGATTCGCATACGACTTGAGGCAGCCGCCGGCGGTGCCGACGACCTCCATCTACACGCGTGCCGACGACGTCGTGAACTTCCGCAGCTGCATCCGTGCCGACATTCCGTCGATCGCCGTTTGGGGCAGCCACAACGGGTTGGTGAGCAATCCCGAGGTCTATCGGCTACTGGGCCGGCTGCTCTCACGGCCACCCAGAGGTCCCCGCGAGGTCGACGCCCCTCGCGCGGTTCGCCGCCCTGGCCGCGATCGGCGCCCTTGATCACGATCGCGATCGTTCTGGCGCTTGTCGCGGCCGCCATGCATGGAACGTGGAACGTGATCGTCAAGGTCAGCGGCGACCCAGCGGACACGCTCACCCGCGCGACGGCGGCGGCCGCGCTGCTGATGACACCGCCGGCATTTGTGGCCTGGCTGATCCTCGGCCGGCCGGGCCTTTCCGCCGAAGCGGCCGCTCTCGCGGCGCTGTCTGCGCTGCTCGAGCTCGCTTATGTATTTCTGCTGTCGGCTGCTTACCGCCGCGGTGAGGTGTCGGTCGTCTACCCAATCGCCCGCGGCTCGGCGCCTTTGCTCGCAGTGCTCATCGGTCTGGGCTTGCTGGGGGAGAAGCTCGCGGCCCCTCAACTGATCGGCGTGGGGCTGTTGCTCGCCGGCATCCTCGCGGTCACGCTTCCGCAGACGAGCGGGCGGGCCACCCTCCCCGCACTGGCGACCGGCGTTGCCATCGCGGCATACACGGCGATCGACAGGGTCGGGGTCAGGCTGGCGGCGCCGTGGCTGTACGGCTGGCTGCTGGTGGTGCTCCTGGCGACCGGGCTCGTGGTCGCGCGGTGGGTCGGCGGCCGTCTCTCGCGTCCATCGATCGAAGCCGTGCCGAAGCCGGTCACATGGTGGCAGGCGATCGTCGTCGGCCTCTTCATGTGGGTCGCCTACCTGCTCGTCCTCGTGGCTTTGAGCATCGCGCCGCTCTCGGTCGTCGCCCCGGTCCGCGAGACCGCGGTCGTCGCGGTGGCGGTTTGGGGCGTGTGGAGGCTGCGCGAAAGACAGGCTGCCGCGCTCAAGCTGTCGGGCGCAGCGGCCACCCTGCTGGGGGTGGCACTGCTGGCCTTCTGACAGGGGTCTGCGGCCTGCCTTAGGGCCGGTTTGGGCCCGATGATGCCGTGGTAAGGTAATTTTCGTCGCCCGCATGTCGAGCGATGTTCGCCGCGGTCGTCGATTCTTCTCGAAAGGACCCGAGCGTTCGCGTGATTTACTTTCGAGAAGAGGAGCTGGAGATGCCGACAGGCACAATCAAGAAGTTGGTATCCGACCGCGGGTTCGGGTTCATCGCCGCCGAGGACGGGAAGGAGTATTTCTTCCACCGTACCGGTCTCGACTCGAGCGTGAACTTCGACTCGCTGGCGGGCGGAGAGCGCGTCAGCTTTGAGATCGAGCCGAGCCAGAAGGGCCCGCGCGCGAATCGCATCAAGCTTGCGTAGCTGAGCTGACCTTTACAGGCCGGTCGCAATGGCGACCGGCCTTTTTCTTTGGCTTCTTTTTTTGTAACTAAGGGCGCCCGTACAGCTGCGTCAGCTGAGCGCCGCGTCGCGCCAGCTCGGCGCGGACCGCGGGCGGCTCGAGCACCTCGACCATGGCGCCGAACGAGCTCACGAACGCGGCCGCGGGCTCGAGGGCCGGGAACGCGAGCCGAACGATCCCTCGCCGCGGCCGGCCGACCACCCGGTCGCCGGATACACGCAGAACCAACGGCAGGTGTTCGTCGTTCGCGACCCTGACCACCACCTCGTACCCGGCTCGACCCGAGTCCCAGTGCGCCGATTGCTTGCGCCACGCAGCTGCCAGGTCGAATCGCTGGGGGCGGCGTGCGGGCTCATTCAGAGCCTGCGCGGATTCGACGCGAGACAGGCGAAAAAGCCGCCGATCTCCGTCGACGTCGGCCAGCAAGTACCAGACTCCGGCCTTGATGATCAGGCCCAGCGGATCGACATCGCGTTCGACCACCTGGGCCTCAGCGCGCCGGTACTTGAGGTGCAGGCGCCGGTCGCCGAACACTGCGTCTTGAACCATGCGGAGGTGCGGAGAGGCGGCGCCGCGCCGGCCCCAGCCGACCGAGTCCACCAGGAGCCTCTCCCTGATCCGGCCCGCGCGCCTGCCATCTTCGCCGGGCAAGGCCGCGGCAAGCTTTCCCATCGCGCTCTCGAATGCGGGGCCGGCGGCTGATGTGAACAGCGCCTCGACCTCAGGCGCGGTGAGGCCGGTGAGGTCGGTACGCCAGCCCGCCATCAGCTGGATGCCGCCGTTGGGTCCCCGATCCGCGTGGACGGGCACCCCGGCCGTGCCGAGGGCGTCGACGTCCCGGTAAACGGTCCGCTTCGAAACCTCCAGGCGCTCGGCCAGCTCGCCGGCGGTGAGGCGACCGCGAGCCTGGAGCAAGAGCAGCAGGGCGAGGACGCGATCGGCCCGCATTCCTTTTTGATGATGACACAAGATGTCAACAATTAGGCTGCACACTGGCAGCCATGAAGACGAAAACCGCCAGAGGAACATTTGAGATTCAGCCGGTGGGTCCCTACTCCTTGGAGGAGTCGGCGAACTTCATCGGAGCGTGGCACCAAGCGCCGGCGGAGGGAGGATCCGGCCGCGGGCACCTCCACCTTGCCTTCCTGAGGGACGAGGACTGGGAGCCCCTTGGCGTGTGTCTTCAGCAAAGCGATTCGGGGGCCGTGTGCGGCGAGGTGTATGGCGGTGTGAGCGCCGCGGCAGTCGAGGCCCAGGTCGCCCGCATCCTCAGCCTCGATGTTGATGGCCGCGGCTGGCCGGAGGTCGGGCGGCGCGATCGGGTGATGGGCTCACTACAGCGCCAATTTCCAGGCTTCCGGCCCGTGAACTGGTCGGACGCGTACGAAGCGGCGGCCTGGTGCGTGATGTCGACCCGGATCAGCATGCGGCAGGCGCAGGCGATCAAGGACCGGATGTGCCGCGAGCTTGGTCACGAGGTGGATGTCCACGGGCACCGTCTGTGGGCGTTTCCGGAACCGTCGCGCCTGATCCACCTGGAGTCATTTCAAGGCCTGTTCGGCCGCAAGGTCGAATACCTCAACCGTCTCGGCCGGGCGGCTCTCGCGGGCGAGCTCGACACCGAGACATTGCGAGCTCTTCCTCGCGATGAGTCGCTGG
>DASWGF010000317.1:0-1511 GCA_036393875.1 Candidatus Dormiibacterota bacterium | reverse complement strand
GAAGGCTGGAAGCTTGCTCTCCTGACCAACTGCGACCGCGACCTCATCGCGCTGACCGAGCGCCGCCTGCCGGAACCGTTTGACGCGGTCATCACGGCCGAAGACGTGTCCGCATACAAGCCGGACCCGGCGCACTTCCGGCGCTTCGAGTCGGTGTTCGGCGGCACGGCGGATACGTGGATCCACGTCGCTCAGAGCTACTACCACGACATCACGCCGGCGGCGGCGCTCGGCATTCGGAGGATCTGGGTCAACCGGCAGGGTGAGAAGGACGACCCGGCTCTGGCCGACCGTGTGGTCTCAGGGCTGGCGGAACTCCCAGACGCGGTCACGAAGCTGGCGGCCGCCCCCCGTTAGAAGTCGGCCAGGTCGATGCTTGCGCGGTAGACGCGGCGTGCGGGGCCCGACTGCACCAGGTTTCCGGATTTCTCCTTCCGGACCTGGAGGTCGCCGCCGGGCATCTGGATCGTGACCTGGTCGTCGACGAGCCCGGCCCGCATGCACGCGGCCGCCACGGCGCTCGCACTTGTGCCCGAAGCCAGCGTGTAGCCGGCCCCTCGCTCCCAGATCTCGATCCGGATGCGAGCCCTGTCGATGACTTCGAACAGCTGGACGTTGGTACGTTCCGGAAACGCGGTGTGGGTCTCGAGCAGCGGCCCAAGCTCCAGGCATCGGGCCCTGGTCGCCCGCTCGCCGAAAACCACGCAGTGCGGGTTGCCGACCGAGACGAGCATCGCTTCCACGCGCCCGGCCGGTGTGTCGAGGTGGACCCGATCGGGCTCTCCCTCGAATCGCGCCGGCAGGTCGGAGGCTCGGAATGAGGCGCGGCCGATGTCGAGCTCGGTCGTGACCTCCGCTCCATCGCGGTCGAGCACCTTGACCGGGTTGGCGCGGCCGATCGTGTGCAGCTCGAAGGCGCCGCCGGCGCCATGCTCGAGGACCGCGTGGGCGGCAGTGATGCGCAATCCGTTGCCGCTTTTCTGAGCCTCCGAGCCGTCCGGGTTGAAGATGCGAACCGCCATCGCCGCCGGGTCGAACGCCAGCAGCCCGTCCGAGCCAAGCCCTCGATGGCGGTCGCACAGAGTGGGCAGCAGCGGCACCAGCTGATCAAGCGGGCCGGGCAGGTCCAGGACCAGGTAGTCGTTCCCCAGCGCCTGGTACTTAATGAGATCGATTCGCATTACCGCGACTATGATCCGGAATCCGGGCGCCGCCGCGCTGGTTGTCATAACATGTGGTGTCTATGCGGGACCTCGTCTGGCCTGCCCAGCGTCTGGTTCACAACCCGGCCTGCTTCTGTAGCTAGTCCCGGACGTTAGCTCGCGCCTCTCGAGGCGCGCCCTTCGATCCGGTTCTCTCGTCAAGTCGAATCAATTCGATCATTGGCATTTTTTGGAGGTTGGGAAATTGAGCTCATCGACATCGACCAAGCCACTCGTATCGACGGAGTGGATCGCGGAACACAGCAAGGACAAGGGCCTTCGAGTCGTCGAGGTCGACGTCGACCCGTC
>DASWGF010000316.1:0-2065 GCA_036393875.1 Candidatus Dormiibacterota bacterium | reverse complement strand
GCTGCGCTTCCTGCGCCGAGACCAGCTCCAGGGGCAGGCCGAATGTTTTGGCCCAGCCGGCCTGGCGCGCCAGCTCCTCCATTCGCTCCGTGCTCGACGCCAGCCGCAGCGAGCCGACCTCGTGCCAGCCCGTCTCCAGGCTGACCTCGGCGCCGAGCGTGCGATACAGGTCGACCGAGTTCATCATCATCCGCGCCAGGCTGAGCGACCCGCGCAGCTGGCCGACCAGCCCCGCGGAATGGAAGGTGGAGCCGCTGGTGACCCGCGCGCGTTCGACCAGCACGGTGTCGGTCCAGCCCAGGCGGGTGAGCCAGTACAGGATGACGGCGCCGCCGACGCCTCCACCGATCACGACGGCGCGCGCCTGGGTTCTCACGGTCTCACCGGATGAGGAAAAAGTGGGCCGGATGTTTCCATCCGGCCCCTGTTGGATCTCAGGCGGGGGCTACAGCCGGCTGGATCGCCGGCGTTTCGGGTGCGTTGCGCTGCGCGACGAACCAGTAGACGAAGCCGATGATCAGGATCACTCCTACCGTTGCCTCAAAGATCGGGATGTTGCCGAGGAAACCGGGAACGCTGACGTTGGGCAGCAAGCTCAGGGGAGGGTTGCTGGATCCGCGCGGCCAGAGAAAGTTAACGAGCATGCTGATGCCCCAAACCAGGCCGAGCACGTTCACCACCATGCCCCAGCTGCCGAGCTTGAAGGGCGCCGACTCTTTCGGCCAGCCCTTGGTGCGGGCGATGAGGATCGCTATGTTGCCGAGGATGTAGGACAGGTAGATCATCCCGGTTGCGGCGATGGCGATGATGCCCGCACCGGCGTAGTAGAGGAGGGGGATCGCCGACAGCACGCCGATCACGATGCATGTGCCCACCGGCGTGTGGAGGCTCGGGCTCACTTTGTTGTAAACGGACCCGAGAGGCAGCTTGCCGTCGCGCGCCATGCCGAAGGCGAGGCGGATGGTCGAGGTCTGAATCGCAAGGCAGCAGACGTAGATGGCGGCGAACACGACGAACAGGTAGAGGTTCGCAGCCCAGCCTGGCAAGTTGCCGGTGATGATGTCGACGAGCGGGTTGGCGATCTGACCGCTTGCGGTGTTGGCCACGTACTTGTCGATATCGCCGGGAATCGCGAGCAGCGTCGAGTAGAGGAAGATCCCGCCGATAACGAAGGCCCCGGTGATCGATGCCAGCACGGCACGTGGGGCCATACGGCGTGGATTCTTGGTCTCCTCTGCGAGCGTGCTCGCCGTGTCGAAGCCGTAGATCACGAAAAGCGACATGAACATGGCGGCGAAGAAAGTCCCGTACGGGTTGGCACCGCCGGCCACCAGCGCGTGGCCGTTGAAAACCACGCCGGCGTTCTGGTGGTGGAAGAAGAGCAGCAGGATCAGGGCGAAAACGACCATGCCGAGGATCTCGAACACGACGCCCGTGTTGTTGACGATGGCGACCAGCCTGACGCCGAAGATGTTCAGCAAGGTCGTGCTGACCAGCACCAGCGCGCCGACCGCGACCTGCGTCTGGGCGTTATTAGGAATGCTGACGCCGAGGTTGTTGAGCAGCGGAATCAGCACGATCGGGATCGTCACATCGACCGCGGTGACGGTGAGGATGCCGGCGAAGAGATAGATCCACCCCGAAAACCATGAGTAGTGCCGGTTGGAGAGGTACTTGGTCCACTGGTAGACCGAGCCGGCAACCGGGAAGTGGGAGCTGACCTCGGCGAAGTTCAAAGCGATGATGAACTGACCGATCGCAACCAGTGGCCAGCTCCAGATGAATGCAGGTCCGCCGATGCCGAGCCCAAGTGCATAGAGAGTGAAGATTCCTGTTGAGGGCGAGATGTACGAGAAAGCGACCGCGAAGCTGGAGTAGACCCCCAGGGCCCGCCTCAGCTCCTGTTTGTAGCCAAACCTCGCCAGGTCACGAACGTCGACATGCTGGCCTTCTTCTTGCAACTGCTAACCCCTCCCCGGGCTTGACGGCCGCCCGAAACGTTTGTTACAGAAGTTGCGCGGAAGCTATCACTTGATGCCGCTTGCGTCAACGCTCGGGTTTAGAC
>DASWGF010000315.1:0-2348 GCA_036393875.1 Candidatus Dormiibacterota bacterium | reverse complement strand
CGTCGCGCGACGCCTTCAGCAGCTCATGCCGTGCTGTGCCAGGTCGCGGCAGAAGTCAGTCTGATTCGTCTCGAAGTGCGTGACTCCGTCTGGGTCCGTGAAGTAGTAGAGGTAACCGGTCTGGGGCGGGTTGATGCACGCGAGCAGCGCCGCCTTGCCCGGATTGCTGATCGGTCCCGGCGGCAGTCCCGCGTGCGTACGCGTGTTGAACGGGGTGTTGAGCTGCAGCTCCGGATACGTCGGCTCCGGCGTGAGCCTGCCGAGCGCATACAGGAGCGTGGCGTCGACACCAAGCGGCATCCCAGCCTTCAACCGGTTGTAGTAAACGCTGCAGACGTTGCCGCGATCGGCGTCCTTGTTGGCCTCTCGTTCGACCATGGACGCAAGGATCACGATCGCCTCTACGCTTTCCGCCGGCCGGGTCGCCGTCGCCTGAGCGACCTGTCCGCGCAGGTCGGCGGAGAAGACGGTCCCGAACTGGTCGAGCTGCTTTTTGACGAGCTGCGTCACTCCTCCGGTCCGGTCGATCGAGTAAGTGTCCGGAAAGAGATAGCCCTCGAGGGGCGGGTCGGCGTTGGTCGGGCGCGACGCCAGGAAGGGATAGGCAGCGGCCAGGGCCGGGTCCTTGGCTGCCGTGAGGTAATCGGCGGCGGTCCCAAGACCGGACTTCTGCACATCCTGGGCCTGGAACTTGAGCGGGAAGCCCTCCCGAATGGTTACCAGGACCTGGTCCGCCGTTCCGTGCTCGAGCCTGTCGACGATCTGCACAAGGTTCATGTTGCGGTTGAGCACGAAGGTCCCGGCCTCGAACTTGGGGCCGGCGTTGGTGATCCGGACATAGAGGTCGAACGCGTTGCGATCGCGGATGAGGTGCTGGGTGTAGAGGTCATCGCCGATCTGGCTGGCCAGCTCGCCGCGATCTACATGAAAGACGACCTGCTGGCTCGTCGTCGACGGCGGAGTGTTGACGCTGTAGTTCCACCAGTCCAGCCCGCGCGAGGTCCCGAAGCCGAGCACGGCGATGACGACCAGGACTGTCGCCAGCCGCCTCATTCGACCTCATCCCCTTCGAGCGCGGCGATCACCCGCTCGAACTCCTCACCTTCGACGGTCTCGAGCCCCCCGCTCGCCTCACGCAAAAGCAGCACCTGCGAAGGGTCGTCGACGTTCTCGACGAGGTAGTAGACGCCACCCTCGTGGTCGAACGCATCGTGGAGCTGAAACTGGCGCTCGCGGCCGGCCTCATCGATCAGCGTTATGTGCTGTGGGTGTTCCGGGTCTTCAGTCAGCCTTCTGTCTCCGGCGGTGGTCGAGGTGGCCTTGAAGCAACATCGTAGCCGCCACCCGGTCGACGTCCTGCCGCCTCTGCTGACGGCTGACCCCGCCCTCGATGAGCGCGCGTTCCGCGGCCTTCGTGGTCATGCGCTCGTCAACGAGCTCGACGGGCAGGCCGGATTCGTGGCGGATCGCGGACGCGAGCCTCCTTGCCGCCGCGGCTTCAGGACCGTGGGTGGCGTCGAGGCGCAACGGCAGTCCGACGATGATCCTGGCGACCTCGTGGCTGCGCGCGATGTCCGTGAGCCGCTTGGCCAGGCTTGCTTCGGGCTCGGCCGGAACCGTAGCGAGCGCCTGGGCGATGGTTTCGGTCGGGTCGCTCAGCGCGAGGCCGACCCGCTTCGACCCGGGATCGACCGCGAGGATCCGCACTGCCCGTGCTACGGAGATGGCTTCGGCGTCGGCGAAGGCGTGGGGGTCGCCGTCGATGGCGGCGCCACACCCTGCTCGACTACGTAGTGGATCGCAATGCGCTTGGAGAGCACGGGCATCAACGGCAGCGTCATTGGCAGCTCTTTGATGGTCACGGACTTGACCCCGAGCGACTGGAGATAGATCTTGGCGGCCGTCACAGGCCTGCCGACGATCTGAGCGCGAACCTTGGCCTCATCGAGCTTGGCCGCGATGTACGCGGTCGCGCTGCCGACGAACGTGAGATTGCCGCCCTTGCTCGCGCTCAGCAGTCGGTACGTGGTCTGGATCCCGCTCTCGGTCAGCAGCTGCTGGTCGTTCGGCACGCGCTGCGTGAGGTAGATCTGAAACGCCTTGGTGACATCGGAGTCGAAGTAGTAGTCGCCTTCGCCGACGACGGTCATCGTTCCGCTGAAGCTCGCGACGGTGTCATTGGGCTGGTGGTCGGTATTGAACTGGGGTGCGTTGTAGACGATGTTCTCGCTCAGCTTCTCACCGGTGGCCACGCCGGCTGCGAGCTGTTGTGCGATGGCCTGGTGGAGCTGGGCTTCGAGCTGGGCGCGGGCGGCGTCGAAGTCCGTCTCGGTCATCTGCGGGGTCGA
>DASWGF010000314.1:0-26896 GCA_036393875.1 Candidatus Dormiibacterota bacterium | reverse complement strand
CCGGGGGTCCACCGCTTTCATGACTTTTGCGGTTCCGTTCATCGCTGCCTTCGTCATGGTCATGTGGGATCTGACTTTCGATCCGAGGGCCTCAACGATCCAGCACCAGTGGATTTGGGAGCAGGGCGGAGGGTACTTCGGCGTACCACTAACAAACTACCTGGGCTGGTTTTTCACGGTGTACCTCTTCCTCCAGCTCTTCGCACTGTTCGTCAGGTTTCGCCCTGGCAGCGAGACGGCCCGGACTTTCCCACGTTCTCACTACGTACAGGCACTCATGGCGTATGCGGTGATGGGCGTGGCGCCCGTTCTCACATTCGTGATCGGCGGCAGCAATGCGCAGGCCACCGACGCAGCCGGGGTGGTCTGGCAGACCAGAAGCATCGCCGAATCAGTTGCGACCGTGAGCATCTACACCATGCTCTTTGCCGTTGCGCTATCGGCAGTGAAGCTGATTCAAGCCCCAGCCACAGCTCCCGAAACATCAGCCCAAGAGGCGACGCCGGCGACGAGAGAGGTCTTGAAAGCAGCGCACTAGCCACGACTACTGGCTGGTGGTGCTCGGCGTTGTCCTCATGGACGATTGGTGGGCGGACCTCAGTCGCCAAGGTGTCACACCTTATTTGACACCTTGACGGGGAGACTCCCTGAGACTCTCTGAGACTGTTACGTCATGAATCCGAGTTCAATTGAGACGCTCTGAGCCTGCCTGATTCTCCCTGAGACCGCAGTGTCGAAAGACTCTTAATCCCAAGGTTCAGGGTTCGATTCCCTGCGCGAGCACCAATATGTTTGTGCCCACGCGCTATTTACACCCTACATCTTGTGGTTCCGTGTGCTGGGTGCGTAAGGGCCGCGTCAACCCCCTGCTCGTCTGGTCAATGCGCGCGCCGCTCTTGGGCAAGATGCCGGAGACGCCGCTGACGAATCACGGGCGAGACGTCTACGGCTCAAGTCAATGTCGGGTGGCGAGCCTGCTGTGGTAGTAGGACGTGGTGACGCCTCCAACTTGGAGGAAAGTGAACGCGCCGTCGGCGCCCATTCTGATAACGTCGGCGTCCGTCCCTCGTCCAACCGTCACGCCGGTGCGGGAGCCTGCGTCAGTGTCGCAGCGCCGTACTCCTCGTGGTTGCGCCGAGCGGCACCCGATGCACTATCGCCGGCAAGCACCGTGGCCAAAGCTGAACGCAACTCCGCAACAGGATTGACTGCTTCGGAATGGGAGCGCCACGCCACATGCCCATCGGGACGCATCAACACGCAGCCGGAGTCGGTGATACCGAGCAACGATGTCCATTTGTCTCCACCGGCTGCGGGGAGGTGCTGTGTCCGCAGCGGAACGCGCGACGCCGTCGCCATCTGGGCAACTGCGCGCTTCCAACTGCTGCGCCGTCCCGCGAAGACGGTGAACGCCGACGTCATGCAATCCATCGTTGAGAGCAATGAGGCACCTTCGCGCAGCCACAGATGGGGAACGCGGTGTCCCGGCGCGGCGGAAGGGATGTAGTCACCCGTGTCCGATGGCGCCACGCATACGGGTTCTGCGACAAGTGCGCCCGTCGGGTAGGTGAAGCCCAGGTCTACGTCCAGCGCTGTGCGAACCGGTGTGCTCGCAGGTGGGACGGCGGCCTGGTTGACATCGATAAAGCCGTCGAGCGCGCTGCCGGCAGCCAGCAGTTCCACCGAGCGTCGCAAGTTGAACTCAGCGACCGGGCGCCGCTCCGTCTCGTACGTGTCGAGCAGTGCCGGCCCCGCCCATCGCTGCATCACCGCTGCAAGCTTCCATACGAGGTTGTGCGCGTCCTGGATCCCGGTATTCATGCCGAGGCCACCCGCTGGGGTCATCCTGTGCGCCGCATCCCCGGCGAGGAAGACGCTGCCGGAACGCCAGCGGGTTGCCACGTCGGCGACGGCCGTCCACGGCGACACACCGAGCACCTCGACCTCCAGGTCGGGGACGCCCGCCGCGTCCCGAACGAGCTGCACGCACCGTTCCACCGTGAAGTCGGCCGGCGATTCGCCCTCCTTTGGTCGGTAGCCGGTGGCCATGACCCAGCGCGAGCGGCCGTCGGTCGCGTAAATGACGCCGGACGCCCGCTCGTTGTTCACGCTGTGCAGGAAGATCGGCGGGTGGGTGAGCCGCTGCATCAGGGGCGCCAGGAAGTGAATATTCACGTTTTGTCCCAGCTCTCCGATACCGGCCATGCCGACTTGGAGCAGCCGTCGCACCGTGCTGCGGGCCCCATCGGCCGCCACGACGTAGCGGCACCTCACCTCGATGGCTCTGCCGCTCTCCCGCTGGACAAGCTGGGCGCGCACACCCTCGACGGACTGCTCGAACGAGTGGAGCTCGACGCCAAAACGGACGTCCGCAATCGGGTGAGAGATCGCTTCGTCGAGCAGGATGGGCTCGAGCGCAAGCTGTGAGCACGTCGTCCATTCGGCCGGGCTGACGTCGGTGGGCGGTGTGCCCAGCGACGGCGAGAGCTCCGGCTCGGGATCGATGAGCGTGCGCGAGCGCGCCACAAACGGCAGCGCCCTGAACCCGGCCTGACGGATACGTCCGTCGAGCCCCAACGATCTGAAGATCTCCATCGAACGGGTGTTGACGGCGATCGCGCGCGGGAAGATGGTCGTGCCGGGATGCCGCTCGACCGTGAGCGACGGGATGCCCCAGCGGGAGAGCAGGATCGAGGTGGTGAGGCCGGTCGGGCCGGCGCCGACCACTAGCACCGGCACCTCGACCACCGACGTCTCCTCCGCTGCTCGCTCCGCGCTCATCACTGCCGCCTGACGGTAGGCGCCCGCAGCGCAGAGGGCATCCGTGGTACCGCTGATTCGCTACTGAGTGCGGTCCTTGGCCCACGTGGCGAGCTGAGTGCGGTTGACCAGGCCGGCCTTCATCAGCGCGCTGCGTACGTGGCTCTCGACGGTCCGCACAGACAGGTGTAGGCGTGCCGCGATCTGCTTGTTGGTGAGTCCCTCAGCGACAAGTCGAGCGACCTCGAGCTCACGAATGCTCACACCGCCCGTTGAGATGCCTCGCGATCGGCCGTCCCCGAACGCGAGCGCGATCGCGTCATCGGCGCCGAGCCGGGAGCCGTCGGCCCAGGCCTGCCGGGACGCATCGCCGGCCGCTGCTTCCGCGGCGCCTCGAATGCGTTCGGTGCGCTCGTGGAAGAAAGGCGTGAAGGTTGCGCCCGCGCGATCGCGGATCGCACAGGCCGCCGCGATGACGCGCACGGCACGCGGCGCGTCGACGGCCACGAGCATCCCTGCCTGCCCGACCAGAGCCGCGGGCAAAAGGGGCCCGCCCCGGAAGCGCCGCAGCCGGCTCGCCGCTTCGTGAAAGTGGGCCGTGGCCGTGCGGGCCGCCTGCTCCGATTCGGCGATGACGCCGAGGTAGAGGTGACAGTGGCCGAGGCCCCAGTCGTCGCCCTCGGTGACGTCCACCGCGAGCGCCTCCTCTACGAGCCGTCGAGCGCGCACCGAATCGCCCTCAACCAGGAACGTGACACCCAACACGGCGGTCGCACGCGCCCAGCCGACGCCAATCCCCAGGCTGCCGTGGACCGCCCGCGACGCCTCAAGGTGCTCGCGTGCCGCATCGATCTCGCCAGAGAGCCCTTTGATCAGCCCAAGGTAGAAATATGCCCAACCTTTCAATGCGTCCTCGCCGAGCTGCTCACTCAGTTGTGCAGCGTCGGCCAGCACGCCGATGGCGGCCTCGTTGTCCTCCGCCAACATCGCCACCGAGCCGTAGACCAGCTGAATCTCGATCCGTGACCGGTCGTAAGCCGGACAATCCTGGAGCAGTCGCTGCGCCAGTCGGCTGCCCTCGGCGGTGCCGAACAGCGTGAAGAGGTCCTTGGCGCCAGCGAGCAGCGCTCGCGCGCCGCAGGGATCCGCTGCGGCCGCCCACTCGAGCGCGGCGCGGATGTTGTCGAAGTCGTCACCCAGTTCGTCGAGCATCGACTGCGTCTCCGACATCGGCCAGCGTGGCTCGAACGGCCCGACCCGCCGCGAGAAGTGCTGGCAATGCCGCTCGCGGGCGGCCTCGAGCTCGCCTGTGACAGTGAGTAGGTCCAGCGCGAACCCACGCATCGTCTCGAGCAGCCGGTAGCGCGTTCGCCCCCCCGCGCTGCGCGAAACCGCCACCAGCGACTTGTCGATGAGTCGCCCGAGCGCGCCAAGCGTGAGCCCCGCGACGCCTGTGGCCGCCGACGCGTCGAACCCGGCGACGAAGACCCCCAACTGGCGGAATCCGTGCTGCTCGTCCGTATCAAGCAGCTCGTAACTCCACTCCAAAGTCGCGCGCACAGTGCGATGACGCGGCGGCGACAGTCGGCTCCCACCACCGGCGATCTGACCGAGGTGCGAGCCCAGATTCGTAAGCAACTCGGCCGGAGCCATGATCGTCGTGCCTGCGGCCGCGAGCTCTATCGCGAGCGGGAGGTGATCGACGCGCGCGCACACGGCCGTGATCGCAGCCTCGGATTCGGGATCGGGGATGAAGCGGGGGTCGTGCTGCCTCGCTCTCTCGACGAACAGCCGGTGTGCGTCTGACGGCTGCAATGGCTCCAGCCGCCAGACAGTTTCCCCGGTGACGCCCAGGGGCTCGCGGCTGGTGGCCAGGATACGAATCCTGCGGCAGCCGCCAAGCAGCGCTGCTGCCATCTCTGCCGAGGAGAGGATCACGTGCTCACAGTTGTCGAGGACGAGCAGGAGGTCACGGTCGGCGAGGTACTGGCGTAGCGCGTCCGTCGGCGTCGCCCCGGACAGGGGGCGGACGCCGAGCACTCGCGCTGTCTCAGCGGCCACATCCTCCGGCCCGGGTGCGGCGGTCAGGTCGACCAGCCATACGCCGTCGCCGCGGCGTCCGATTTGCCGTCGAGCCAGCTCGAGGGCCAAGCGGGTCTTCCCGACGCCGCCGGGTCCGGTGAGGGTGGCGAGGCGGTTGCGCCCGAGGATCTCCTCTATCGACTCCAGTTCGCGTCCGCGGCCGATCAGCGGGGTCAGCGCCAGTGGCAGGTTTGTCGCGCCGGCCGGCGGTTGCGTCGTCGCCATCACTTGTCAGGATCATCGCAGAGGCTTGCGCAGACGCCCCAACCGGTTCGACGCCCCTCAGAAGTCCATCCATGAGACGCGCGGTGCAACTCGAGGTCGAGACGAGAGCCTTTGGACCTGACAAATACCGCTTCCATTTGCTCCCATTCCAGGCGAAAACCTTAGCCGCCGCCACGATCCCGATATCCGCGCCGCTGCGGGCGCGACCAGGTCATAGGAGAGCACGCTAAGGGTGATGACTCGGAGATCCTCGTGGCCGTTAAACACCAGGGTATGAATTTGGAATGCCGCGCAAAGCGGTTATGAAGTCGTCAAGCCAGCGACCGCGCACATCACACCTTATTTGACACCTTGACCGGGAGACTTCCTGAGACTCCTGGAGACGGTGTGAGACGGTTGCGTCATAGATTCAAGTTCGATTGAGACTCCCTGATCCTCCCTGAGACGCGATATCGAGGGACTCTTAATCCCAAGGTTGATGGTTCGATTCCCTGCGCGAGCACCAATATGTTATGTCAGAGAGTCTCAGAGGGTCTCTCTGTGGTGCATAGAGTCTCAAGCGCCGGTCCGCGGTGTGGAAGCACCACGCGCTTGACACCGTGCTCGACACCTTGGCGATCTTGCTGGGGCCCGCCATGGGGGTCGAATTGGCAGAAATCTGATCTCAACTGATCGACCGGATCGCATTCGACCGGATCGGTAAACCCCCTGCCGCGCGCGACGCGTCTGCCCGACGGTCAGGTGCGGCGCAACCGAACCATGGGTCACTGCGTTGTTGACAATGTGTATGGAAGGGCGTGGCCGGCGCTCACGATCATGGCTTTGGTCGGCGCGATGGCGGCTTGCTCGTCGGTCCCGTTTGTGGGCATGCACGCGACCCCGACCGGGTCCACACAACCCAGTCGTGAACCACCTCGCCTTGTCGAGTTCGCGACCGCATGGCCGAAGGTGGTCCCACGCTCGGTTGATTGGCAACGCCTGGAAGGCGGGATGGCGTTTATCGAATCGGGGGCGACACTGGACGGTGAGCTTGCCTTAGGCGAAGCAACTGTCGGTCCTCGAGGAAGTTTCATCGGGCCGGCGATCCTGGACCGGAGAACCAATGGGCTGTCGATCTTGCGCCGGTTCACGAATCCCCAGACGCAGGTGACTTCAACTGCGGGCGACGTCAACTGGATCGCATGGGTAGAGGGAAGCAATCCGTTCGGTTTCGCCGACTGGGCCCTGTATAGCTTTCACCGCATGACTCACCAGATTCGACTGTTGGCGCAGGCGCCGAAACCGTATCCAGCCACAGCATATTTCTCAATCTCAATGTCTCACGGCGTTATCGTCTGGTCGGCCGTCGGCGCAGACGCTCTTTATCGCGTGTACTCAATCAATGCGGATGGGACCGACTCAAAAGTTCTCGCGTCCGACGCCCGCGGTCCTCAAATCGTGTGGCCCTGGGTTATGTACGACGCCAAGCCCACGAAACCTGGTGCTGGCGCTCAGATGGTCATGCAGAACATCGAGTCCGGTGAGGTCAAGGATCTGGCCAACCCGACGGACGTTGCATATTTCGCTTTTGACGGGCAGAGCATCGCCTGGGTTACAGGCGACACGAACGACATCTACCTCATGGCGCCGATTGGTTCAGCGCCCCTTCACGTCTATTCGGGCAGATACCTGCAGTTCGTGAGCATGAACAGCCGAATCGTAGGATGGGGACAAGACAAAGGCGCTCTTGCGTATGACCGCAAGCTGAACCTCATCGTCCACCTGTCGAGCCTCTACGACTTCTATCCCGTCATGAGTGACACGGCCTTGGACTGGTTATTTCAGCCGAACCCCAACGCGAGCGATCCATTCGCTAACACCCTCCAAGAGATGGTCGACATCCGGGAATTGCCCTAACGCTTTCTCTCGAGCCGGAGACCACGATCGGCTCGGGCGGTCTTGACGCCGCGTTGCCGACACCCTATTGACACCTTGACGGGGACACTCCCCGATCCTCCCTGAGACGTTAGGAGACGGTGTGTCCGAAGTCTCCTAATCCCAAGGTTCAGGGTTCGACTCCCTGCGCGAGCACCATCATGCCGGCGTTACAGGACGTGCCATTTGATGCGAACCGCTGTCATCAACCGGAAACAACCTGTCAGCCCGAATGCATCACAACGTGTCAAATTGTCGGGTGCACCGATAGTGCAGTCGACAGTGCCCTGGTTCTTTTCTCGTTCGCGTTTGCGCGCCGCCTCCGCGCTGACAATGCGAAGCTAGGCGGTATGGAACGAACTTATGCGGCGGACAATGCGCGCGAGCTCGAACGCCTGAGGGCGCTGGTTTCAAAGCTGAGCGACCAAGACCTCGGCTCGATGGTCAACGAACACTGGACTGTGGCTGGCGTGCTGGGGCACGTGGCATTCTGGGATGGCCGCGCGCTGTTTCTCGCTGGAAAGCTGCAGCGCGACGGGGCCTTCGCGCCATCCGATACCGAGCCGGAGAACGTGGACTGGATCAACGATTCCACCCGCCCACTCATCCACGCGATCCCTCCACGCCGGGCGGCCGAGGTCGCCTTGCGCATCGCCGAGGAGACGGACGAACTCGTCGCGTCTCTATCCCCCGAGCTCGTGGCGAAGATCGACGCCCACAGCCCACTGAATCCTGTTCGCGCCCACCATCGCGGTGAGCACCTGGACGAGATCGAGGCCGCCCTTGCGGGCACAGACGCTACTTGACGACCGACATGATCCGGATTGCCTCCTCGCGCGGGCGCGCCAGAGCCTGCAGGACGTCGATCGCCCAACCGTCGTCGGCGAAGTCACCGCGGTGAGGCAGCGTCAAGAGCCCGAACCACTCCGTCGCGGCAGTGTTGCCCAAAGCTTCACATCTGAGCCGGCGTCGATGCACCCACGAGATGGAACACCACTGGCCCGCCGTCCCAAAGGCGCCAATCAGGCCGTTAGATCAGAGCCCGGAACAACCGCCTTGCGATCCTAGGTTCCTGAATGGGTAGCGCGATCGACGCAATGTGACGCGGAGGTGAGGAACACATGGCAGCCCCGTTCATCTTCATTGCGACAAACCGGTTGAAGCCTGGCAAGCTCGACGCGGAGAGAGCCCGGGTTCCGGGCTTGGTGGAGTTCATCGAAACTGTCGAACCTGACGTTCTGGCGTTCAACGAATACGCGAACGAGGAGGGAACCGAGGTCGCCGTAGTTCAGGTTCATCCAAACACCGACTCTTTCGAGTTCCACATGGAGGCCGTAAGTGAACGTGCCTCGAAGGCCTATAAGGAGACGCTGGATGCGACCACCGGCATCGATGTATTCGGATCCCCGACACCCCGAATTATGGAGATGCTGCGGCAGGCCGCCGGCAGCGGAGTCCAATACCGCGTCAAGCTCCACCACCTTGGGGGATTCACTCGCATCGGCTCTTCCTCTCATAGGATCGCCTGACGCCTTCACGGCCTGATTGGGCTCGCGCAGCTAGCGCACCCTGAACCTCGGGGCATTGGCCGCCTTTGCTAGGGACATAGTCACGCGAGGCGCCCACTCGAGGATTCGCCTCCGACCGGCCGCTGCTCGAACAAGGCTCTCATCGTGTTGACGATCGAGGTGACCGGCTGGTTTTCCGCAAAGGGCCTTCGGCTGATGAGTCACCCGCTTTCAGTTGACGTGTCACGGGCACTGGCGAGGGGCTTGCCACAAGCCCTTGTCGCCGTGCGAGACTGCGCTTCCACTGCCCAATTCCCGCGTTTGAGACGAAGGAGGTGTGGCCTCGCCCAACGACCGCCGTCCCTTAGCCGACTACTACTTCGTGCTCGGCGTCCCGCCCGACGCGACCGAGACAGAATTGCACGTCGCTTGGCGGCGGCAGCTTAAGTACTGGCATCCTGACCGCGGCAACCATCCGGACGCGCTCGAGCACGCGAAATTGATCAACCTGGCGCACGACGTTCTGACCAACAGCACCAAGCGTGCCGCATACGACCGACAGCGGGCAGCCGTTGGCTGGCGCCCCTCCGCGTCGGCCCCGTCATACAACCGCCCGGTCCAATGGAGGACGGTGAGCCGCGAGGGCCCGCCCCGCGCGCCGAAGGGATTCGACCGGCATGGTTTCGTCGCGCGCCTGGAGGAGATGATGAACCGGGGCAGGCTGATGATTGAGAAGCGCAAGGACCTCGCGTCGGCGTCGAAATGGGAGTCGCAGACTCAGGCCTTGCTGCGAGATGAGCTGGGCGACCATGCATACACGAAGCGTTTCGAACTGGCAATGAGGCAGCCCCGGCCCGAAGGTCTGGTGGAGGCTTATGGGGTGCTGTGGGCCGCCTACGAGGATGCGCTTAAGGGTGATCTGAAGCCGGTGGCGAAGGAAAGGCGCCCGTCCTGACCGGGGTAACCCTAGACCCTCAGGCTTACAAATACGAGGTGTCGCAGCCTCTATCGGTCCAGTAGTCCTCGAGGCCGTGCTCCGGCACCGTCTGGAACTCGAAGGTGTAGAAAGTGACGTACACGCGGTCAGCGAGGGCCGCGGTAGGCGGCCCAGGGGTCATAGTCGACCTCGAGCGCCTCCTGAGGCGGGCGCTGCTCAGCCGGGACATGGGTCAGGTTGACCCGGATTCGGTACCATGCCGAGCTTCGGCCGCGCATCGCGTCGACCAGGACGTCGGCGGGTTCGAGGTGGGGGACCACCTCGGGGTGGCGCGACTGCCAGCGTTCGAGCCCTTCCCGCGCCTCTTTCTCCGTCCGGGCGCGGGCGATCTCGACCAGGGGCACGGTAGTCCGGCGGCGGCCGGTCGGGCCCGCATCCTTGCCGGGAGCCGCCTGCGGGATGGCACCACCGCGGTCGCGCGCACGCGAGGGTTGGACCCGGGGCGCCTCCCCCGGCTGCCGCGGGTAGTTCGGAGGCCACGGCGCGTCGGGCAACCCGGCCGCTTCCTGGCGCGCGGCAAGCTCCAACAGCGCTTCGAGCGACCCCGCCTCGGCATCGATCCCGGCTCCGGGATCGCCGATGGCGGCGAATCGGGCCGGCACCGTCGCCAGTGTGAAGGCCTCGGGCTCGCAGTCGGGCACCTCGTCCCAGCGGAGCGGCGTCGACACACGAGCGTCGGGCGTCGGCCGGACCGAATAGGCGGAGGCGATGGTGCGGTCCTTGGCGTTCTGGTTGTAGTCGAGGAAAACGCCGTGGCGCTCCTCCTTCCACCACTTGGACGTCGCGATCGCGGGCGCCCGCCGCTCGACCTCGCGCGCGAATGCCACCGCCGCCCGACGCACTTCGGGATGAGTCCAGCGCCGCTCGATCCGGCAGTAGATGTGCATGCCGCGCGATCCCGAGGTCTTAGGCCAGCCGGTCAGGCCCATGTCATCGAGCACGCTCTTCGCCACCAGCGCCACCTCGCGGACCTGCGACCACCGCACTCCCGGCATCGGGTCGAGGTCGATCCGCAGCTCATCAGGATGGTCGAGATCGTCGCTGCGCACGGGGTGCGGGTTGAGGTCGATGCAGCCCAGGTTGACCACCCAGGCCAGCTGGGCGGCATCGCGAACGACGATCTCTTCGGCGGTTCGGCCCGAAGGAAAGCTGAGCACCGCCGTCTCGATCCAGGGCGGGCGGTTCGCGGGCGCTCGCTTCTGGAAGAAGGCCTCCCCTTCGGCGCCCTGGACAAAGCGCTTGAGCGCCATCGGGCGGTTGGAAACGCCCCGCACGGCGCCCTCGGCGACCGCCAGGTAGTAGTGGAGGAGGTCGCCCTTGGTGTACCCGGCAACCGGGAAGAAGACCTTGTCCGGGTTGGTGATCTGAACCTCGCGGCCCGCTATCTGCAACGGCGTCCTCCAGCGACTAGGGCGCCTGCGGCAGCTTGACCTCGCCCCGGCGGACCACAGGGGCGGAGGGGGGCGGCACAACCGGGCCGATGTCGCCATCGGGCGCCTCATCGAGGTCGACGATCACCGGCGCATGGTCGCTCGGCCCGCTGCCCTTGCGCGCCTGCCGGTCGACCCAGGCAGCGCGCACCCGCGCCGCCACGGCGTCGCTGGCCAGGACCAGGTCAATCCTCATGCCGAGGTCCTGGTGGAACATGCCCGCCCGGTAGTCCCAATAAGTAAAGACGCGCGACGCCGGCCAGTGCTCGCGGACCACGTCGTGCAGGCCGTGCCCGACCAGATCGCCCAGCGCCATCCGTTCGGACGGCGTGACATGAGTCTGGCCGCTGTAGGCCTCGGGATCGAAGACGTCGGCATCGGTGGGCGCGATATTCATGTCCCCGCAGACTATCCGCGCCGGGGGGCCGGCCTGAAGCAGCCGGTCGAGGGCCGCCAGCCAGGCCAGCTTGTAGTGGTAGTGCTCTGAGTCGGGAACGCGGCCGTTGGGCACGTAAACCGAGTGCACCCGGACCCCGCCGCAGGTGGCCGCGATCGCGCGTGCCTCCTGGTGAGGGAAGCCGGGTCCACCCGGAATCCCGACTTCGACGTCATCGAGGCCGGCCCGAGACAGGATCGCCACCCCGTTCCACTGAGCCTCGCCGTGGTGGGCGATCTCATACCCGCGTCCGCGCAGGGCGGCGCCGAGCGCGTCCACGAACGCGTCGTCGGTGAGCTTTGTCTCCTGGAGGCAGACCACGTCCGGTCGCCGTTCGTCGAGCCAGGGCAGCAGTCGGGGTATCCGCTGCTTCACCGAGTTGACGTTCCAGGTCGCGACCCGCACCTTCGCCATGATCGCCTATTGATTGCAGTCAAACTCAGCGTCGATGACCTACGTCGCTTTTCTGAGGGGCGTGAACGTCGGGGGCAAGGGCATCGTCTCGATGGTGGCCATCAAAGACGCCCTTGTCGCACTCGGTATGTCAGAGGTACGGACCTACATCAACTCGGGCAACGTCATCTTCTCGACTCGAGCATCGGGCGCCCAGCAGCTCACGGACCGGATCGAGAAGGCGCTCGAGCAGCACACCGGCATCGCGATCAAGGTGCTTGTCATGGACCACAAGGCCCTGAAGAAGATGGTCGACGCGATTCCGCCAAATTGGGTCGACGACAAAACGATGCGGACCTATGTCCTGTTGCTTTGGAAGGAGCTCGACGATCGCGGGATCCTCGATCGTCTCCCGATCAAGCCCGGTGTCGATGAGCTCAAGTACACGCCTGGGGCTGTCGTCTGGCGCGTCGATCGCGAGGACGTGGGCAGGAGCCAGATGAACAAAATCGTCGGCACGCCCATGTACAAGAAGATCACCGTCCGCAGCGCGAACACGATGCGAAAGCTCAAAGAGCTGACCGCCACACCTACACGGCTCTAAGAGCTGGTGGAGCGCGGCACGAGTTTGATCGTTGTAGATCGCGCGTCAGGAGTCAGCACGCTATTGAGGATGCTTCCGGAGTACCGGCGGTATTTGGCCAGGTAGGCTGCATCGACTTCCACGTCGATGTCGTGGCCGGCGTCAACGAATGTCACGTCTTGTTGAACGCCGCCCGCCCGTATCCGACCTTCGTGCCTCTCCTGGGTACCGCGGAACCAATGAGCACTTCGCCCGTTGACTGATCGCACGTATAGGTCGTCGCCGTGACGCGCGACCCAGATGGTCACCGGCTTTCCGACCTTGCCGTCGCGCCGGACTGATGCGATCTGCAATTCTTCCGCACTTCCGAGCTTGTCGAGCTGGTCGCTCGTCCACTGCGTCATCGGGGTCCGTCATAAATGGCCGCCCGCATCACTACCCCTCCTCGATCGAGGCCGACTCGCGTCGTTGCTACACCGCGACTGTGATTTCCCCCGCGGCGGCGGGGGTCGCTGGCAAACGCAGGTACCGCGCCCACCACTCGAGCACAGCGCGCATGTGGCGCACGCGGTTCCACGGCTTGCCCACAATCGTCATCGCGTGAGGCTCGCCATGGAAAATGATGAGCTCGACCTCCCGCCCGAGCTTGAGCAGACGCATATACACCTGCTCAGCCTCTTCGAGCGGGGTCCGAAGGTCGCCGGTCGAGGCGATGATCCGGAGCGGTGTCGTCATCCGGTCCACATAGGTCACCGGGGACAACCGGCGAAACAGCTCAGGATCGTCCCAGGGCTCAGCGTCGAACGAGAGGTGACCGAAGTTCCAGCCAATATCGCTCGATCCGTAGAAGGCCTGCAGGTCGGTGACAGGCCGCATTGAGATGGCGGCCTGGAAGCGGTCGGTGTGGCCGATCACCCAGAGTGTGGAGTAGCCGCCATAGCTGGCGCCGGTGACGCCGAGCCGCTCGGGATCCGCGATGCCCTCGGCGATCGCCTTGTCAACCAGCGCCATCCAGACGGGAAAGTCGAGCTCGCCCCACCTCCCTGTTAGGCAGACAGAGTATTCCTGCTCGTAGGTTTGGCTTCCTGGCGAATTGCAGAACAGGATCGCGTAACCCTGGCCGGCCAGCGTCTGCATCACGTGCGAGAAGGACCAACCCCACGCGGCGTGAGGGCCGCCATGGATGTTGAGGATGGCCGGCACACGACCGCCGGAGTATCCCGGTGGCAGGAGAACCCAGGCGTCGGTCCTCCGGCCTTCATGTTCGAAGTCCATGACGCGGACCTGCCCGAGGGCGCGCTCGCGGATCCAGGGATTCGGATCAAAGAGCACGCGTTCGTCGCTGCCATCCCCATTGGCGATCCGCAGCGTCAGCGGGTCGTCGAAGGATGTGCTGAGGAACGCCAGGCGGCCACCGCCAAAGCTGAAGGCCGGAATCACTCGATCGCCGCTCAACACCGGCTCGGGGGGACCGCCGCCACACGCGACACGGTCGACATAGATGCGGCCGCGATCAGTCATGGGCGTGTATAGAGACTCGCCATCATCCGTCCAGACCAGTTCTGGCACCTCGCGCGGCGGCAGCATATCGGCCATGACACCTGCCCACACCGATCGGTCGATACCGGCGGTCCGGTCTTCGCCGGCCACGAAGAGACGCTGGTTGCGCGCGGAGATGGAACCTGGCCCCGGGCCGATGGCCACATATCCCAGGGTGCCACCCGGGGCGAAGGCGAAGGTCGTGACCGTCGCGCCCCCCGGCGTCAGACACTCTGGCTCACCGCCTCCAGGGTCGATCGTCCAGATGTCGACCACCTCTGACTGCCACCAGTCGCCGGCGTGGTTGGCCAGGTAAGCGATACGACCGTCAGGCGTCCACCGTGGCCGTGCCGCCGGCCATGGGCCTTCAGTGAGCTGCCGCAGCCCCTCGTTTTCACCCGAGCTATCGACCAGCCACACCTGAGGTTCCTCGTCGTCGAGCTGCCCCAACCCGTCCATTCGGTAACGGAAGCGGCGGACCAGGTAGCGCACCCGCTCCTGGTAACGCTTGCGAGCCTCTTCGTCATCCTTTGCCGGCGGCATGTCCGGGTCCTTGGGCCAATCCGGACGCCCGAGCAGGGCCAGCCGGCGCCCGTCTGGCGACCAATCGAATTCAAGAATGCCGCGAGGCAGGCGGGCAGCCCTTGTCGGTTCGCCGCCGGCGAGGTCGAGGATGTAGAGATCGTTACTCCACTCGTGCTCGCGGTTCGCGAGGAAGGCGAGGTGCTTGCCATCGGGCGAGAAACGTGGGCGATGGTCCCGCCGCGGACCGCGAGTCAGCTGCCGCGGCGGTGCAGATCCATCAGCGGGGACGATCCAGATCGCGCTGCGCTGCTGGTTGGCGTCGGGGTCCTGGGTGAGGACGGTGACTGCGACCAGGTCACCTGCCGGAGAGACGGCAGGGTCGGCCAGCATCCGGACCACCAGGATGTCCTCCGGTCGAAGTGGCTCAGCCACGAAACCAGACGCTAGCACGCTAATGAAAGACCGTGCGGTCGCGAGACTTCCGTGGCTCGAACGAGACGCGCATCAACTCTCAGGGGGCGGCGCCGGTCATGTGGCCGGCGCCGCAAATAGTCAGCTCCCGTGGCTGCAATCGGTGGGGGTCAGAGGGGAGTGACCGGGATGCAGATCTCGCTTTCGAATTCGCCCGTCTTCTGGTCGAAGCTCGCATCAATCGGGTAATGCTCGAAGGATGGGCGTGAGTCGAGCTGCATGCCGCTGCCCGGGAGCCAATCGCGCAACAGCCAGTCCCAAGCCTCACCGATCTGCCTGTCGGTGCCCTTGAACCTGCCGACCGCGTACTTGCCGCCAGGGATCACGGTGATCTGGTGATCCCCCGCGCCGATGAAGTTCTCGGGCACTTCCACAGCGGCGTCGTAGCGCACCTTCTCGGGTGCCGTGATGCCTGGGTCGTCGTGGCTGATGCCGTACCGCGACCGGCCGTAGAGGCCGTTCGTTTGCATCCACGGATCCACCTTCGTGATCCAGAAGTCTGAAACGGGTTTGCCAACGGGCCCGACGTAACGGAGGTAAGCGACGGTGGTCGGTTGTCTGTCGACGATTGTTACTTTCATGCTTCCATGATTCCCTGACGCTGCTGCAGGCGCCTGATCGAGCTTGCTTTTCAGCTGATCGCGATTGCTGACTTGCGCGGCCCGCCACGCAGTCGGCGTGGAGCCGAACCGGGTTTTGAACGCCCGGGCAAATGCCTCGGTGGAACCAAAGCCGACGGAGAGAGCAACCTGCAGGACCGGGAGACGCGGCTGCGCGACCAGTCGCAGGGCCGCCGTTTCCAGTCGTCGCCGGCGCATGTAGTCGCCGAGCGTCTCGCCGAACCACGCGGTGAAAAGGCGGTGAAAGTGAAACGGCGAGAAATTGGCGACCTTGGCCAGCGCATCGAGCTCCAATTGTTCGTCCAGCCGCCGGTCGATGTACTCGAGCACGCGGTGCATGCGAGCGGTGTACTCCGCGCGGCTATCCCGAATCAGCGCGACCCCGGGGACTCTCCCGCTGCCAGCTCTTGCAGATGTTCGGCGACGTCCCACGTCCAGAATTCGACCACATGGCCGCCGGGGTCGGTCACGTAGGCGGCGCGCCCGCGACCATGACCGTACCTCGCGTGGTCGTGGTCAAGCACGGTGTAGCCCCGTTCTCGAAGCCGGTCAACGACCGCTTCGTATGCTCCCGCTGGGAGTCCCATCGCGTAGTGGACGTGCACGCCGCCGCGCCCTCCGCCCAACCCGATCTGCGGCCGCCACAGGCCGATGCGAGTCCGGTCCGCGGCCATCACCCAGACCGTCTCGTCGGCCCAGCGCTCGACGACCGGAAAGCCAAGGACCCCGGCATAGAATTCCTCGGCCGCTGCCAGGTCGCTCTGCTCGAGCGCGATCTCGCACACTCCGTTGACTGGAACTGCGTTATCGCTGTCCATGACCTTTATTTTCTCGCGGAGTCGATAAACGACGCCTGCTCGTGGCGGGCCTTTTCGCGGGGAGCGTCGCCGCGAAGTCGAGGCCCTGCTGAACCCAGGCCGCGAGCGCCGCCTCCGTCCGGAAGCCTTCAGGGTCGATGAGCACGAAGCCAGATAAGGGCCGGCCGGCGAATTCCATCGGCCGGACGTGAGGCCGAGCCAGCGCCCGCTCACGCGCTTCCGCGCCGACCCGAACCATCAGAGCGCTGCCCGCGACGCCGCAGCACATGCTGCCGCCGACCACGAAGGAAAGGCCTCCGACCATCCGCTTCTCGACCACTTCTTTCTGGCTCGAGAGGCATCGCCGGACTCGTTCCGCGACCTTCAGGTCGTAGCCCATGGCCTCACTGGTCCTTGCCCTCCAGGCGGCCTCGGTCGAAGCGCATTCGGTTGATGACCGCCCCCAGCAAGAGCACCATGCTCAGCAGGTAGGTCCACGTGCCCACCACGAAGAGGAGGCCGAAGCTACGTCCGTAAGTGGCCGCACCGTGCGACAGCTGGAGATAGATCGGGAAGGCAAGGTTCAGCAGCTCGATTGACAGGCCCGCGACGAGGGCGCCGGGCCACACCTCCGAGAAGCGGGTCCTTCGGTTGGGGACGACGCGGTAGATGACCAGGAGCAGGGCCGTCATCACGATCCATCCGAAGCCAAACCCGAGCAACGCGAGTCCCGGCGCGAGAGCCAACGCCGTACTGATGCCCACCGATGCGCCCACCGCGAGGAGGAAGACCGCCAGCATCACCACACCCATCACTCGCGTTCGCCAGAAGGGTCGGGAGCCGCAGATGTAGATCTGGTTCAGCGCGAACTCCATCGACGAGAACAGGTTGGTGCCGCTCCACAGCAGCGCCAGCAACGAGAAAACCGCCAAAGCGCCGGCCGACGTCTTGGCGTGCTGGAAAGTTCGCAGCATCCCGGCCTGCTCGCTCGGTGGAAGCGCGACCACCAGCACCTTTTCCACCGCGCCCTTGATGTCGTCTGATTGAGGAAACAGTCCCACCAGGGCAATCAGCCCAAGCATCAGCGGGAACATTGAAAGGAAGGCATTGAAGGCCAATCCTGCTGCGTGATCGGAAGCGTGGCTTGCGAAATACGCCATCACGATGCTCAGTGGCGGCCGCCGCCGCCAGGCGCTCAACTTTTGCGTGGTCGCCATTATCGGAGGGACCGGACTCGATTGCCCGGTCCCTCGTCCATTGCTGCGCCTTTAGCTCGCCTTGCTGGCGAATTCGTTCGTGTAGGTCTCGCTGAGGTTGGACGTCTTGCCCTTGAAGCTGGGCACATAATTCTGCTGGATCCGCATCACGGTCTCAGGTCCGCCTACCGGCATCTTGCAGTCCGTCCCGAATATGGAAAGCTGGTTCTGAAGAGCCGTGACGTAGAGGTCCTTGTTGCTGGCGTAGTAGTCGGCCGGCATCTTATCTGCGATCTGCGCGGCCGTGTGCGTGTGGATGAACTTCAGTGTCTTGACATAGGCGTTGACGAGCCGCTGCGCGACGCCCTTGTTGGCGTTGACCCAGTCGTTCTTGGCGAAGATCCCGATGAAGGGGTAGTCGCCTCCCAGCGCTGCACGCGTTGAAGCCGGCGTTCGGAGGTCGACCAGCACAGTGCCTTTGCCAGTCGAGGTCAGACGGGAGATGGTGGGCTCGGTCGTCATGCCGCCGTCGATCCTCTGCTGGTCGATCGCGGCGATGAACGTGTCGCCCGCGCCCACGGCGATGAAGTGCTCCTTGGTCGGGTCGAGCCCCGCTTTGCCGAGGATCGCCAGTGTCAAGGTGTGGGTGCCGGAGCCGATGGAGGTGACCCCGAGGTTCTTACCCAGCAGGTCCGCTGGCGATTTGATCGAGCCGGCCTTGCGGGAGTCGATCACCTCCGCCTCACCCGGCGCAATCCCGAACTGGCAGATCGTCTCGATCTTCTTGCCGAGCGCGTTGAGCTCCATCGGGTGTGAGTAAGCGCCCGAGCCGGCATCAACATTTCCGGCCACGACCTCTTCCTCGGAGCCTTGCCCAGAGCCCTCGTCGACGAGTGTGACGTCGAGGTACTGGTCTTTGAAATAGCCGAGCCGCTGCGCGAGCATGTTCGGCAGGTAGATCTGCTTGTTGAGCCCGCCGACCATGATCTTCAAGGAGGCCGTTGCAGGGACTCCAGGGGCCGGCGGAGCAGTGCTGCCACAACCGACCAGCACCGCGAGAGCCGCGAGGGCGGTGAACAACCGTCGACTGAGAGATCGCATACGCCGTTCCTCCTTCAAATCCGTGTCTCGGTGGCGACCGGCGGCCGCCACTTGATCAGACGGTCTTCGAGCGCTGTGATCAGTGCCTCTGCCAACAGCGCCATGGCAGCCAGGAGCCCCATACCCGCGAACACGCCGGCCGCGTCGAAGTTGTTTTTCGCCGCGTAGATCAGCTCGCCGACACCCGAAGTCGCGCCGAAGAGCTCTCCGACCACCGCGCCCACCAGCGCGAGCCCGAAGCTCGTGTGGAGGCTGGCGACTATCCAGGAGAGGGCTGAGGGGATGAGGATCTCGGTTGTCAGCTGCCGGTCGCCGGCGCCGAGGATGCGAGCGTTGGCGATGAGATTGCGGTCGACCTCGCGGACGCCCTGGAACGCGTTGAAAAAGACGACGAAGAAGACGAGGACCGCGGCGGTCGCGATCTTCGATTTGATGTCGAGACCCAGGGAGATGGCGAAGAGAGCGCCGACCACTACGCGCGGAATGGCGTTGGCGGCCTTGATGTACGGACCGAGGACATCGGACAGCAGCCGGCTGCGGCCGAGCGCCACACCGAAGACGACGCCGAGGATCGATCCCACGACGAAGCCGCCGACTGTCTCCTCCATTGTCGTCAGCACCTGATCCCACAGCGGGCCAAGGTCGGTTCCCTGGGTGATCCAGTACCAGGTCTTGGCGACGATCGCGGATGGCTGCGACCAGAAGAAGACGTCGACCCAACCGAGCCGCGTCGTGAGCTCCCAGCTGCCGAGAAACACGACGGCGACCAGCAGTCGAAGGCCCGCCACATTCATCTGCCCGCGCTGCGCCTCGCGCCGCCTTTTGGCGGCGAGGTCGACCACCGGTCGCCCCGGATCGCTCACGAGGACGCTAAGCCGCGCCGCTGCGCTTCTGACGTTCATAGCTCACCGCCACCTCGTCCCGCAGGTCGTTCCAGATCTCTTGGTAGATCTCCACGAAGCGGGGCTCGAAACGGATCTCGGCCACGTTGCGCGGACGCTGCAGATCGACCTTGTAGTTGCTCTTGACCGTGCCCGGCCCAGCAGTGATGACGAATACCCGGTCGCTCAGGGAGATCGCCTCTTCGAGGTCGTGGGTCACAAACACGACGGACGCCGAGCTGGCCGCCCACAGGCCGAGGAGCTCGTTCTCCATCAGCGAGCGTGTTTGAACGTCGAGGGCGCTGAACGGCTCGTCCATCAGGAGGATGCGCGGGCCGTTGATCAGGCTTTGCGCGAGCGCCACCCGCTTGCGCATCCCGCCCGACAGCTGGTACGGATACCGGTCCTCGAAACCGGCCAGTCCGACGCGAGCGATCCAGTCGCGAGCCTTCACGCGGGCGTCCCGATTCGAAAGTCCGTGGTAGCGAGGGCCCGCGGCCACGTTCTCGAGGACCGTCTTCCAGGGGAAGACCGCGTCGGACTGGAACATGTAGCCGATCCCGTCGGCGATGCCGATGACGGGCCTGCCGAGCACCTCCACCTCGCCTTCGCTCGGCAGCTCTAGTCCTGAGATCAGGGCCAGAGTCGTCGACTTGCCGCAGCCGGTCGGCCCGACGACGGCGCAGAACTCACCCGGCTCGACCGCAAGGTTGAGATCTCGCAAAGCGGTGTAGACGCCGCCTGAGGGAGTCAGGAATCGTTTGGTCACGCCACGAAGCTCGATCGCCAGGGCCATCAATGTTGACTCTGGGAGGCCAGGCCGGCGACCACAATCCATGCGGTCGTTGTGGCCGTTTTGGTCTTTTTGGTCGCAGCGCGCCAGTCGGATTGCGTACTACGATCCGACTGGATCCCGTGAAGACGCGGTTACCGCTCGCCTATCAAATCCTGGCCTTTCAGGTCGGCATCCTCTTGCTGTCGGCACTGCTGGGAGGCGCGGCCGCGGTGTGGCAGGCCGGCCAGCAGCTCGACCACCAGTACGAGCAGCGTTCGCTCGCGATCGCGGAGTCGGTCGCGTCCAACACCGCAGTCCAGCAAGCCCTACTCGCGGGCGACACTGATGGGCTGATCCAGAGAACGGCGGAGTCCGTCCGGCATTCGACGGGAGCGACCTACGTGGTGGTCGCCAACCGCCAGGGCATCCGGTTCTCGCACCCGAACCCGGCCATGATCGGCAAGCCGCTTGACGAGGAACCGGCCGTCGTGCTGGCCGGCCACACGTGGGTTGGAGTCCAGCGCGGCACTCTCGGTATATCAGCGCGCGGAAAGGCGCCGATCTTCTTCAACGGCCAGGTCATAGGGCTCGTCTCAGTTGGCTTCCTCGAGGCGACCGTGTGGCAGCAGCTGCTGAACGAGCTGCCGGGGTTTGCGCTCACTGTCCTGCTGGCGCTCGCCCTCGGAGCAGCAGGCTCGATGTGGCTGGCGTCCCGTTTGAAGCGGCAGACATTTGGGCTCGAGCCGTACGAGATTGCGGGCCTTCTCGAGGAGCGGGAGGCGAGCCTGCAGGGCATCCACGAAGGGGCCATCGCCACGGATCGAACCGGCACCATCACGCTGGCCAACGACGAGGCTCGCCGCCTCCTCGCCCTGCCGGCGGATTGCGTGGGCACCAAAGTCTCGCAAGTCGTCCCACAGGGACGTCTGCTGAAGTTCCTCTCCGGCGGACTGAACGACGAGGACGAGGTGCTGCTGGCGGGCGACCGTGTGCTCCTGGCCAGCCGGAGGTCGATTCGGGTCCGCGGCATCGAGATCGGCCACGTCGTGACGCTGCGCGATACGACCGAGCTCACCGACCTGGCGCGCGGCCTGGGCGTGGACAGCCTCACCGAAGCGCTTCGCGCTCAGGCGCACGAGTTCGCCAATCGCTTGCACACGATCGCGGGACTGGTCCAGATGGGACGGGCCGATGAGGCGATGAAGCTCATCGCGCAGACCTCCGGCGTCCACCAGGAGCTCACCGAGGCGCTACTCGAGCGGGTTGGCGATCCCGTCCTCGGAGCACTCTTGCTGGCCAAAGCGGCGCTGGCGTCGGAGCGAGGAATCGAGCTTCGCGTCAGCGACGACACGGTCATGACGCGCAGCTCGCTCGACAGCGAGGACCTGATCACACTGCTCGGAAACCTCGTGGACAACGCCCTCGACGCGGCCGCATCGTCGACCGGCGAGCGGTGGGTCAGCGTCTCCGTGACCGAGCACGATGCCGAGATCGTCATCAAGGTTCACGACTCTGGCCCGGGCATCGCCGAGGGACTCGACGGACAGATCTTCCAGGAAGGCTTCAGCACCAAGTCGGCTCCCGGTCACAAGCGTCGCGGGTTCGGGCTCGCCCTCGTGCGCCAGGTTGCGCGCCGGCACGGCGGGGACGTGACGGTGGTCAATGACGGCGGCGCCTACTTCACGGCGCAGCTGCCCCTGCGGATTCCGGCCAAGCCATGATCCGTACCCTCGTCGTCGACGATGACTTCCGCGTCGCCGACCTCCACTGCGCTTACGTCGAAAGAGTCACGGGCTTTGCGGTAGCGGGCCGCGCCCACACCGGCGTCCAGGCCCTCCAGAACGTCGACCGCCTTCGGCCCGACCTTGTCCTGCTCGATATCTACCTACCGGACATGTCGGGCCTCGAAGTCCTGCAGCAGTTGCGCGAAGACGATCACCCGCCGGTCGACGTCATCTCGATAACCGCCGCTCGCGAGGTCGAAAGCCTGCGCAGCGCGATGCGGGGTGGCGTCGTCCATTATTTGATCAAGCCGTTCCTGTTTGCCACCTTTGAGGAGAAGCTCCTGTCATACGCCGCTGCGCACCAGAGAATCACTCGCCTCGGCAGAGCCGAGCAGGGTGACGTCGATCGCATATTTGGCGCCTTGCGCACGGCTCGCAACGAGCCATTGCCGAAAGGCCTGTCCGACGCGACGCTCGCTCTGATCTCGCAGGCGCTCAAGCTGTCAGGCAGCGGGCTGGCCGCGACCGCCGTGGCCGAGGCTGCTGGCGTGAGTCGCGTGACGGCTCGCCGCTACCTCGATCACCTCTGTCAGCTGGGCAAGGCTGAGCTGACGATGCGCTATGGCAGCCCGGGCCGGCCCGAGCACCGCTACCGACTCATAGTCAATTGATGCTCGGCGAGCGGTAGCGATCCCTTCACCTCGACGCAGCCGGCCCGCAGCAACGCCTTAACCGGCATGCGCGACAGTCGTCAGCGTGAGGGCGGCGGCCTCATCTCCGATGTTGCACGTCGCGGCATGAACGTGGAGAATCGGGGACAAGGCAAGCGGGCTCTTCACGTCTGTTGGCGTTTCTGAAGACGGAGGTGGGTTGTGACTGAACGACTTCGACGGAGGCTGCTCTCCCTGGCCGCGCTCGTTCCGCTGGTCGGGGCCGCGTTTGTGGGCTTTGCGACTAGCGTCACCGCAGCGCCGATCCAGGCGACAGCGAACGGAACCTGCCAGCTGAACTCGGCCAAAGGCCAGATCCAGCACGTGATCAACATCCAGTTCGACAACACCCACTTCACGCGGGACAACCCGAGTGTCCCCTCTGACCTGGAGCAGATGCCCAACCTGCTGAACTTCATCGTGGGCAACGGTGTGCTGCTCACGAACCATCACACACCCCTGATCTCCCACACGGCAACCGACATCCTGACTTCGTTCACCGGCGTGTACGGCGACCGGATGGGCGTTCCAGTTTCGAACAGCTTCCGCTACTTCAACCCGAACGGGACCTCGAACCTCGGAGTCTCGTTTGCGTACTGGACCGATCCGATCTTCGACCCGACCACCTCCAGCCCGACCGACACCAAGTTCAACATGCTGACGGCGGACGGGATGAACGCACCCGCGCCCTGGGTGCCTTACACGCGGGCCGGATGCAACGTCGGCCAGGTGGCGACGGCGAACACGGTGCTCGAGAACATTGCAACCGACATTCCGACCGTCTTCGGCGCCGGGTCGCCCCAGGCCAAGGAAGTCTCGTTGGACCCTGGGTGCCACTTGCAGACTATCGACTGCCAGGCGTTCAGCGACTTCGTCGGCATCGGTGTTCACTGTGCAGCCGGCAGCACCCTCTGTTCGGCCGCCAACGGCGGGCAGGTGGACATCCTGCCTGACGAGCCCAAGGGCTACACCGGCTACATGGGCCTTTTCGGCCACAAGTACGTGGCCCCGCAGGTCAGCCCGAGCAGCCCGTTGACCGACCTCAACGGCAGCGTCATCCAGGACCACCACACACCCGTCAGTCACATCGGCTTCCCTGGCTTCGACGGCATGTCGGCAGCCGTCTCGCTGTCGTATGTCGCCGCGATGCAAGAGCACGGCATCCCGATCACCTATGCGTACATCTCGGACGCGCACGACAAGCACCCGAGCGGGCCATCGTATGGACCCGGCCAAGCGGCTTACGTCGCGGCGCTCGCCCAGTACGACGACGCCTTCGGCAAGTTCTTCAAGCGTCTTGCCGACGACGGCATCAACCAGGGCAACACCCTGTTCGTCTTCACCGCGGACGAGGGCGACCACTTCGCCGGCGGCCCGGCCAGCCCAGCGGGATGTGATGGCGTGACCGTTCCGTGCACGTACGCCAAGATCGGCGAGGTCAACGCCAACTATGCGGGCCTGCTCGCCACCGAACAGGGCGTTACAACGCCCTTCAAGGTACATTCCGACTCGGCGCCGACCGTCTACATCACCGGCAACCCCGCGCGCGACGCCGCAGTCACACGGACGTTCGAGCGGGCGACGAGCCAGCTGACGGCAGTGAGCCCGATCACTGGCAATACGGACACGATCACGAAGTTCCTCGCCGACCCGGTGGAGATGAAGGCTCTGCACATGATCACATCGGACCCCGCACGCACACCCACATTCACGCTCTTCGCGGACCCGAACTACTTCCTGTTCGCTGCCGCTCCGAACTGCAACTCGCCATGCGTGACCGAGCAGCCGGGGTTCGCGTGGAATCATGGTGACGTCCAACCCGAGATCACGACGGCATGGCTGGGCATGGTCGGCCCCGGCGTCGACCAGGTCGGTATCGACAGCACGACCTGGTCCGACCACACGGACATAAGGCCGACGCTGATGGTCCTGCTGGGGCTCAAAGACGACTACAGCCACGACGGCCGCGCTCTCACCGAGGTCTTGAGCGGCTGGGCCAGACCTGCGGCGACCAAGAAGTCAGGGGCCTACATCAAGTTGGCTCAGACCTACAAGCAGATCGACGCGGCGGTCGGCCAGTTCGGCCTCGCCACGCTTTCGGCGTCGACGCTTGCCATCGAGAGCAACTCATCCGGTGATAGCACCTACGCAAACATCGAGAACCAGCTCGCCACGCTCACGACCAAGCGCCATGACCTCGCCCACACGATGATCAGCCTGCTCGAAGGCGCCGAGTTCGACGGGCAGTCCATCAACGAGCAGCAGGCGCAGCCGCTCGTGGCGCAGGGCCAGGCGTTGATCGCGGAGGCCAACGCCCTGGCTTCGTAACCGCAGCTGCTACCGCTGCCCGATCTTGGCGAGGTCGGCGACCGCCTCGTCGTCCAGCGCGGCGACGACGTCGACTGCGCTCACGTTCTCGGCCACCTGCTCAGGGGTCGTGGCGCCGAAGAGGACGCTGGCGACGCGCGGGTTGAGGAGGGCGAAGGCGATCGCCATCGGCGCGGACCGGGTTCCGTGCCGCTCGGCGAGCGTGTGCAGCTCGCCCGCGGCCTTCATTGCGGCTCGATGGAACTCGTCATTAGGGTGTTCGGTCAGACGTCCCGTTGCTCCTGGCTCGGAGTACTTGCCCGTGAGCGCGCCGCCATCGAGGGTGAAGGAGGCGACCACACTCGTCCCGGCCGCGTCGAGCGCCTTCGCCATCTCTGCATCCTCCACCGGCGATCGACGAACCAGGCTGTACGCGAGCTGAGCAGCGCAAGGCGGCTCCACGCCCTGGGCGGCGGCCACCGTCACGGCCTCGGCAATGAGCTCCGGCTTCCAGTTCAGCACGCCCCAGGCGCGCAGCTTGCCCGCGTCGATCAAGGCACCGATGTCGTGCACGATCTCCTCCATGCCCAGGCCCGCAGGCGGCCTCTCCGCGTAAGCCAGGTCGATGTAGTCCATCCCCATCCGCTGCAGCGATCCGTCGAGCTCCGCGGCCGCCTTTTGCTCCGGCCAGAATTCCCACCAGAGCTTGTTGGCCAGGACTACCTCGTCGCGCTTCCAGCCCGAAACGCGGAACAGCTCGCCGAACACGACCTCCGAGTAGCCGGTCTTCATGGGGGCTTTCCCGGTCTCGTCGTTGTAGCGGGCGTCGTCGAGAAAGTTGATCCCAACCTCCCGCGCCTTCCGCATGACTGCCATGCCGGCCTCGGCGTGGATCCGCTCATATGTCCGCCAGGAGCCGAGGGCAAGCTCCGAGACCTGAATGCCAGAGGCGCCTAGTGGCCTGCGGGCGGGTTCCGCCACCGGCCCAGCTTACGTCGCGATGGCACTAACCTCATGTTCGTGGTGATGCCCGAATGAGCGTGTTCAACCTCCGCCTGGAATCGGTGCAGAGAAAGACCGGAGGCCGGATCCACCTGACGCCGAGGGTGCCCCGCACCGGTCCGGTCACCACCCTGTGCGGGCAAACGCTGGCGGCCGGCTCATTCGTGGCGGTCGAGCGCGACCCGGACTGTACGAACTGCCTCCGTCGCTCGCGCGATCCGAGCCGCATCTCCGGAGCGTTCTTCGAGCAGGAAGAGGGCTCGCAGCTCCTGCAGCTGTCGCTCGAGCAAGCCCGTGCCCGGCGCCCTGCCGGCAAAGGCCCCGCGGCGCCAGGCAAGCCGATCGTTCGCGTGCTCCCGACGCCACCTTCCATCCCGGATCGAGCCGGAGAGCTGATGACCGCCGGCTTCAAGGCGGCCGGCGAGGGCCTCTGGCGAAGCCCAGCCGGCGTCCTGGTGCGGATGCGCAAGCAGGGCCGCGACTGGCGCTTCGCCGAGCTTGTCTTCGAGGGCTCTGTCGTCGCGACGCGGCAGGATGGCGGGGTCAGGCTCCGCGCCGGGGATGTGGAGGTGCGCCCAACGGCTGACGGCTATGAGGTCCGGGTCAAGAGGGCCTGACTACTCGCCCGGCGGACCTACCATCGGGTCCTCGGCGACCCGCCGCACCAACGCCAGCGCCCGCCGCCTCGACTTGCGCAGCACCGGCAGGTTCGCCAGTCCGATCAAGCTGACGATGAGGCTCGAGGTCTCGTCGATGACGTCGAACGTCCGCGACCGCCCCTCCGATCGATCCATCACCCAGAAATACAGGATGCCCATCTGGTACAGCCACAGGAGGCGAGGCAGCTCGGCGGCAACATCGGCAGGAGGGTGAACGTCTGAGCCCTTCACGACCTCCGCATACAGGCCGATCACTTCGTC
>DASWGF010000313.1:0-10680 GCA_036393875.1 Candidatus Dormiibacterota bacterium | reverse complement strand
CGGTCACCGAGAAAGTCTTGCTCGCTCCGCTGATGGTGATCGTCCGGTCTGCCATCCCGTCCAGCGTGGCCATGCTCACGTGGCGACCCCGATAGACGAGGTGCTCATAGATCTCGTCGGTGATGGCGATGGCATCGTGCTCGATGCACTGCTGGGCGATCAGCTCGAGCTCTGAGCGCGAGTACACCTTGCCGGTGGGATTGTGTGGAGTGTTGACGACGATCGCTCGCGTCTTGCTCGTGAACGCAGACCGGAGCTCGTCGGGATCGATCGACCAGTCAGGCGGGCGCAGCGTCACAAAGCGCGGCGTGGCGCCACTGAGGATGCAGTCCGGGCCGTAGTTTTCGTAGAAGGGCTCGAAGATGACGACCTCGTCGCCCGGATCGACCGCGGCGAGCATGGCCGCGATCATGGCCTCGGTCGCCCCACAGGACACTGTGACCTCGGTCTCGGGGTCGACGTCGCGGCCCCAGGCGGCCGACTGCTTTCTCGCCACCGCCGACCGCAGCTGGGGCGCACCCCACGTGGTCGCGTACTGGTTGTACCCGTCGCGTAGCGCCGCGGCCGCCGCCTCCAGTATCCGCGGATCGGTCTGGAAGTCGGGAAAGCCCTGCGCGAAGTTGACGGCACGCTCCGGACCGTTCAGGGCGAGATTCAAACGAGTCATCTCGCGAATGACGGATTCCGTGAAGCTCTGGGCCTTCAGCGAAAGGCGATCAGTGGCCAGGATCCGCGCGCTCCAGGTGGATGTCGGTGCTCGAGCAGGAATGACAGCGTTCCGGCATCTCCAGCCCGCGCTCCCAGCGCCCGCAGACGTTGCAGGTCCAGCGCGTGCTCGCGAAGAAGTCCAGCACGTCGGAACGGCTCAGCAGGCCGACCATCTTTCCGTGCTTGATCACAGGCACCCGGCGGATGCGCTCGCCGATGAGGAGGCGCGCCGCCTCGTCGATGCCGGTGTCCTCGCTGACGGTGATGACGTGCGAGCTCATGATGTCGCGCGCGACTTTTCCCTTCTTCGAAAAGACATCGATCTCGGAGACGATGCCGGTCACATGCCCGTCGCTTCCGATCACCGGCGCGCCGGTGATGCGCTTCGACGCCAGCGTCGTCGCGATCTCCTCCAGCGGCGTGTCCTCGCGGAACGTGATCACGTTTCGCGTCATCACGTCTTTGACTGGAATCATGGTTGGGTGAGCAGTGTAGCCACCGTTTCGAGGTTGGCGTTGCCGCCGGTGAAGACCAGGCCGGTGCGGCCCCGGCCTAGCTTTCCCGAGGCGTAGGCGGCCAGGGGCAGGGCGCCCGTCGGCTCCAGGGCGAGGTGCAGGCGGGTCCACGCCAGCGCGACCGCGGAGGCAATCTCCTCTTCGCTGACGGTGACGATCTCGTCCACGAGCCCTTGACTGAACATGACCTCGAAGTTGCGCACCCCGATGGCGGTCGTCCTCACGCCATCCGCCAGCGTCGTCGGGGAGTGGTCGAGCTTCTGGATGCTGCCCGCCTTCCAGCTGCGGTAGGCGTCGTCAGCCGCCTCCGGCTCGACGCCGACGACCCTGACCGAAGCGGCATGGCTCTTGGCGGCGAGCGCGGTGCCCGACAGGAGGCCGCCCCCGCCGACCGGGGTCGCGATCACCTCGAGGGCAGGCTCGTCCTCCAGCAGCTCGAGCGCCGCGGTGCCCTGCCCGTGGATGACGTCCCAGTCGTCGAACGGGTGCACGAGCGTCAGCCGCCGCTCGGCGATGACCTCGTGGAGGCGCTGCTCCCGATTCGCGAATGTGATGCCGTCCTGCATGACCTCCGCGCCCAGGGCCCGAGTCGCCGCGACCTTCGCGGGGTTGGCATCCTCGGGGATGAGGATGAGCGCGGGCAGGCCGACCGTGCGGGCAGCGAGGGCCACCGCCTGCGCATGGTTGCCCGAGCTCACCGCGATGAAGCCCTTCGGGCGAGGACCGCGCTCCAGCAGCGACAGCACCGCATTGAACGCGCCTCGGGGCTTGAACGAGCCCGTGACCTGGAAGCATTCCGCCTTGAAACGAAGGTCGGGATCAAGGTCGGTGCGTAGAGCCGGCGTACGGCGGACGTGAGACCGGATCCGCGTCGCCGCCGCACGTACCTGGGCGGCGTGCTCGCCGAGGAATTCGCTCACGCTGCGGCGGGTTCTTTTGCTGACGCTTGATCGCGCTTGCTTCGGCGCAGGTTGGTGAGCACGATGCCGACGAGGATGACGAGCATGCCGACGATGATCGGCAGCGTCAGCACTTCATGCAGCAGCACCACGCCCCAGAAGACGGCCGTGATCGGCACGACAAAGGTGACGCCGGTCGCGCGCACAGGTCCGAGCGTGTTCATCGTGTAGTAGTAGAGCAAGTACGCGACCCCCGACCCGGCGACGCCCAGCGCAATCACGGCTGCCATCGAGAGCACCGCGAGGTGAACCTGCGGCAGGGCCGGGGCGGCAATCGGAAGGGCGAGGATCGAGGTCACAAGAAGCTGTCCAAAGCTCTGCTCGTATACATTCATGCCTCTCATCTTGGTCCGCTGGAACAGCGCGCTGACCGCATAGGAGATAGACGCCACCAACACCGCGAGCACGCCCACGACGTTTCCTGACAGTCCGTGGGCGGCAAGGTCCGGGAATACGAGGATGCCCACGCCCGAGATGCCAACCAGGACGCCGGCGTAGTTGAGAAGGCTTGGGCGCTCGGTCGGAATGACCCAGTAGATGAAGATCGCCGCCCACAGGGTCGTGGTCGCGTTGAGGACGCTGGCGAGGCCGCTCGAGATGTGCTGCTCACCCCAGGCGATCGCGACCCAGGGCAACAGAGCGTTGGCGACTGCCATGAACGTGAATGCAGCGAGCCTGCTCCTCCACTTCTCGCCGAGGAGCGGCCGGCCCATCGCCCGCATGATCACGGCCAGCGTGATCGCGCCGGAGCCGGACCGGATGAGTACCAGAACTGTCGGGCTCATGTCCTGCACGCCGAGCTTGATGAAGAGAAAGGACGCTCCCCAGATCAGGCCCAGGGCCGTAAACGCCACGTACGGCAGCAGGCGGCTGCTGCCCTCAGACACGGGTCGCCCAGTCGTCTGACGACAGCACGAGCGTGACGGGACCGTCGTTTTCGATGCTCACGCGCATGACTGCTCCAAAGCTCCCGGTTTTCGTCTCTATTCCGCGATCGCGAAATCGCTGCACGAACACGAGATAGAGCTCCTCGGCCCGCCCTGGATCCCCCGCCTTCAGCAGGCTCGGCCTCCGGCCGCGGCTCAGGTCCGCGAACAATGTGAACTGGGAGACGATCAGCGCCGACCCTTTCACGTCCTCGAGGCTCAGGTTCATCCTGCCCGCCTCGTCGGCGAACACACGCATGTCCACGACCTTGTCCGCGAGCCGGCGCACGGTGGATTCATCGTCATCTGACCCCGCACCCACCAACAACACGAACCCCGGCCCAATGGTTGCAGTGTGTTGTGTACCCGACCCTTCCCAGGTCACGGACCCGGAGGCGACGCGCTGAGCGACCAGTCTCACCTAATCGATTTTCGGACCGAAGTGCGGTTCCGCGTGGACGAGCGAATCGATGTACCGGAAGCGCTCGTATCGGTGCTGCAGCAGCTCGGTGGCCGGCTGCGCCAGCAGCGGTTGCATGTGCCGATGCAGAGCGCGGTCGAGCGCCTGCGCGGCGGCGTCGTAGTCGAGATGCGCCCCGCGCTCGGGCTCGGGCACGACCTCTTCGACCACGCCCATCGCCAGGAGGTCGCGCGAGGTCAGCTGGAGCTGCTCCGCGGCCTCGACCTTGCGAGAGTTGTCGCGCCACACGATCGATGCCGCAGCCTCGGGTGACGCCACGGAGTAAATCGAGTTCTCGAGCATGATGACGCGGTCGGCGACGCCCATGCCGAGCGCGCCACCACTGCCGCCTTCGCCGATCACGGCAGCCACGATCGGCACCCCCACGCGGAACCACTCCATGATCGCTTTCGCGATGGCGGCCGCGATGCCTCGTTCCTCAGCGGCAGCGCCGGGGTAAGCGCCGGGCGTGTCGATCAGGCAGATGATCGGGAAGCCGAACTTGGCTGCGTGGTGCGCGAGGCGCAGCGCCTTGCGGTAGCCCTCGGGGTGCATCATCCCCCAGTTCCTGGCCACCCGTTCCTTCAGGCTCCGTCCCTTTTGATGGCCAAGGAACATGGTCGTGCGGCCGTGCCAGGTGCCCACACCGGCCACCAGCGCAGGGTCGTCTGCGGAGAGGCGGTCGCCGTGCAGCTCGACGAAGTCCGGCGCGAGGCGGCGGATGTAGTCGAGGGAGTAGGGCCGGTCGGCGTGACGCGCGAGCTCGACCACCTGCCAGACCGTGAGGGTCGTGTCTTCCGGGTGCCGGCCGTGCCTCGTCACGGGTACATCTCCAGGAGGTGGGCCAGCAGGCGCCGCAGCTCCGTGCGCGACACCACCATGTCAACCTGGCCGCGGGCCAGCTGGAACTCGGCGCTCTGAAAGCCGGGCGGCAGGTCCGCGTAGGTGGCCTGCTTGATGACGCGAGGCCCCGTGAAACCGATGGCCGCGCCAGGTTCCGCGATATTGATGTCCGCCAGCAGCGCGAGCGACGCGGCCGTGCCGCCGAAGGTGGGGTCGGTGAGCACGGAGAAAAATGGCACGCCGGCCGCGTCGAGGCGGCCGACGGCGGCGTTGACCTTCGCCATCTGCATGAGCGCCAGCACTCCTTCCTGCATGCGAGCTCCACCGGACGCCGAGACGAGGACATAGGGCAAGCCCGAGGCGGCGGCCTGCTCCATCCCACGCGCCAGGCGCTCGCCGGCGACGATCGACAGCGTGCCCCCGACGAACCGGAAATCGAACGCCGCGAGCCAGATCGCGCGGCCGCCGAGCGTGCACGTGCCCGTGCGCACGGCCTCGTTCAAGCCCTCCTCCGCCAGCTGGTCGATGGTGGCCTGGTACGGCTTCGGGACCTTCCAGTTCAGGAGGTCGTGCGAGCGCACGTCGCCCCAGCGCTCCTTCCAGGAACCGCGGTCGGCGATCAGGGCGATCCAGGCGTCGGCGCCCAGGCGGAAGTGATGGCCGCACTCACAGACGTAGGCGTGCTTGCGCAGCACCTCGGGATCCAGGCCGACGCCGCACCCCGGACAGTTCGTGGGCAAAGCGATCGGGGGCAGCTTGCCGCCGGCGATCCGGACCTCGGCGTGCGTTTTCGCGAGCTCCATCAGAGGCTGAGCCCTCCGTCTACCGCCAGCACCTGGCCCGTCACGAACCCGGCCCGCTCGGAGCACAGAAACGCGACCGCAGCGGCGACGTCCTCGGCGGTTCCCTCGCGTTTGATGGGCGTCATCTTGACCAGCTCTCCGACCATCTCATCGGTGAGAGAGCCCGTGGTCAGCTCGGTCCGGACGTAGCCCGGCGCGACCGCGTTGCATGTGATGTTCCGCGATCCGTACTCACGGGCGATCGACTTCGTGAACCCGATCAGGCCGGCCTTCGCGGCGGCGTAGTTGGACTGGCCTGCGTTGCCCGTCAAGCCGACTATGGAGGAGATGTTGACGATGCGGCCCCACCGCGCGCGCATCATGCCGCTCATGATGGCCGCTTTCGTGGTGGCGAACGCTGAGAGCAGGTCGGTGCGAATGAGCTCCTCCCAGTCCGGCGGAGACATCTGGATCAGCAGCTTGTCGCGGACCGCGCCCGCGTTGTTGACGAGCACGTCGACGCGCCCGATCGCCTTCACCATCGCCTCGACCTGAGCCGGATCGCCGACGTCGGCCTTGTGCGCCGTCGCGCCGGGCAGCGCCGCCGCGGTCTCCTCGGCGGCCGCCTTGTCCGAGCGGTAGTTGACCACCACATTCGCGCCCATCCCCGCCAGCGCCTGGCTGATGGCACGGCCGATGCCTTTACCACCGCCCGTGACCAAAGCGGTTTTACCTTCCAGGTCGCCCATTACGCAGTGGCGGGATCCGCGAATTCTATGAAGAGCTCTTCCGCGTTCCAGGTGTCAACGCCGGGGATGTGCTTGGCGGCGAGGCTGGCCAGCACCCGACCAGGGCCGAGCTCGACGACGGTCTTGACCTTCATCGCCCGCATCGCGACCATGGTCCGCGCCCAATCGACCTGGCGCAGCATCTGCTGGCGAAGCTCGTCGCGCAAGGCGGCCACCGTGCGCATGGCCTCGCCCGAGGCGTTCGCCAGGACAGGGATCGATGGGGCTGTGAACTGGAGCCGGTCGACAACCTTCCGGAATGCAGCCGCGGCGCCGGCCATCAGAGGCGTGTGAGCGGGCAGCGGGATCGTCAGGATGAGCGCTCGGCGCGCGCCGGCCGCCAGCGCAAGGCGCTCCGCCTCTTCCACCGCCACCGTCTCACCCGAAAGCACGAACTGGACGTCCGCGTTGCGGTTGGCGATCCACAGGCGGCCGTGCGTCGATGCCTGCTCGCGGATCGATTCCACCTGCGCCTCGTCGAGGCCGACGATCGCGATCATGCCGCCGGGCTGCTCGTCGGCGGCCTGCGCCATGATGCGGCCGCGCTCCTTGACCAGGAGCAATGCGGTCTCCCACGGGATCGCGCCCGCGGCCGCAAGCGATGCGATCTCGCCCAGGCTGTGGCCGGCGGTCACGCTCACGTTCTCGAAGCCATAGCTCTCGCGCCATACCTCGTAGGCCGCCCAGCACACTGTCATCACGCAGGGTTGAATGACCTCGGTCCGGTTCAACTCCTCCAGCGGGCCTTCGAAGCAAAGCCTGCGCACGGGCATCTGCAGGACCTCTTCCGCGCGTTCGAACACACGGCGAGCGGCCGGGTAGCGGTCGTGCAGGTTGCGGCCCATGCCGGGCTTCTGCACGCCCTGGCCGGGGAACAGCAACGCGATCGGGCCAGTGAGCTTTACTCCCACGTCACACCCAGGTCATCAAACACGCCCCCCAGGTCAGCCCCGAGCCGAAGCCGGCCAGCAGGACATGGTCTCCATTCTTGACGCGTCCCTTCCGGATCGCTTCCTCCAACGCCAGCGGAATCGAAGCGCTGGAGGTGTTGCCGTACTCGTCGATGTTGATCGCCACCCGGTCGAGCGGGAGACCGATGCGCCTCGCGGCGGCGTCGATGATCCGGAAGTTGGCCTGGTGCGGGACCCACAGGTCGATGTCCTCGAGTGCGACGCCCGCGGTATTGCAGACCTCATTGGCCTGGCGGATGAAGATGTCGACCGCGAACTTGAAGACGTCGGGGCCGACCATGTCGATGAACGGGGTCGCGTCCTTGGCCGCATACGCGCCCTTCTCGATGTTGCCGCAAGTGACCTGCGCATAGCCGCGGCCGTCGGACCCGAGGCACCAGCTCTTGAAGCCGCCACCAGTCGGAGCCGGGCGAAGCACGGCCGCCCCAGCGCCGTCACCGAAGATGACCGCCGTCCCGCGGTTGGAGTAGTTGAGCATGCGCGACAGCACTTCGGCGCCGATCACCAGCACGTTGTCGGCGCGTTCGGTGGCGATGTACGCGTCCGCGATCGAGAGGCCATACACGAAACTGGTGCACGCCGCGAGCGTGTCCCAGGCCACAGCACCGGGAGCGCCGAGCTCGTTCTGGACCCGGCAGGCCACAGACGGAAACGGACCGTCGGGCGATGAGGTGCCGACCAGGATCATGTCGAGATCGGCCGCTGTGATGCCGGCGGCGTCAAGCGCGGCGCGCGCGGCCTTGGTCGCGATCTCAAACGTCGTCGTACCCGGCTCCGCGATGTGCCGCTTGTGGATGCCCGTTCGCTCGGTGATCCACTTGTCGGAGGTGTCCATCATCTTCTCGAGATCGAAGTTCGTGATGACCTTGTCCGGCGCGTAGACGCCCATCCCGGCGATGGCGCTCGGCCGGCCCTTGGCTTTGAACGAGCGCAAAGGCACGGCGTCGGAACGCGTTCGGTACTCGTTGGTGATCGCCATCTGCTCTACGCCTCCAGTCGCTCCGCGGTCTTCTGCTCCAGGAACTTCCAAAGGTCGCCGATGACCTTCATCCTTTCGAGCTCTTCCTCCGACAGCTCGACGTCGTACTTGTCCTCGATGGCCGCAATGAGCTCGACCAGGTCGAGCGAGTCGGCGGCGAGGTCGCGCTGGAAGCTCTTGTCCATCTGCACGTCGGCGGGCTCGATGCCGAGGATCTCGGCGGCGAGCTCTTGAAGCTCCTTGAAGTCGAGTTGGGTTGCCATGTGCCTTCTCTCCTAGAGGCCTTCTGGGCCTTTGATGACGAGGGTCGCGTTGTGGCCGCCGAAACCGAACGAGTTCGAGACGGCGACCTTGATGTCGGCCTTGCGGGCTTTGTTGGGGACATAGTCCAGGTCACACTCGGGGTCTGGGTTGTCCAGGTTGATGGTCGGCGGCAGCATGCCTCGGTCCAGCGCGAGGATGCATGCGGCTGCCTCGATCGCGCCGGCGGCGCCGAGCAGGTGCCCGTGCACCGACTTGGTGGAGCTGACCGCGAGCTTGTGCGCGTGGTCGCCGAACACCGCCTTGATGGCCTTGGTCTCCGCGACGTCGCCGAGCTTGGTCGACGTGCCGTGCGCGTTGATGTAGCCGACATCCGTGAGCTCGACCCCGCTTTTGTCCAGGGCCCTGCGCATCGCGCGCATCGCGCCCTTGCCCTCGGGCTGCGGCGCGGTGAAGTGATACATGTCGGCGGTGGCGCCGTAACCGGAGATCTCCGCCAGGATCCTCGCACCGCGCTTCTTCGCGTGCTCCATCTCCTCGAGCACGAGCATCACGGAGCCTTCGCTCATCACGAATCCGTCGCGCCCGAGGTCGAAAGGCCGGCAGGCCTTCTCTGGCTCGTCGTTGCGCTCGCTGGTCGCCTTGATCTGGCAGAAGGCGCCCATCGTGAGCGGCGTGATCGTCGCCTCCGAGCCACCGGCGAGCATGGCGACGGCGTCGCCGCGCTTGATGATCTCCGACGCCTCGCCAATACCGTGCGAGCCGGACGCGCAGGCGCTGACGATCGCGTAGTTCGGGCCGCCGGCGTGCGTATGAATCGCGACGATCCCGGCCGCCATGTCCGCGATCATCATGGGGACCGTGAACGGGCTGATCCGCTTCGGCCCGCGCTCCATCAGCTGCGTATGGCTCTTCTCGATCTCTTCCATGCCGCCGATGCCTGAGCTGACGATTACGCCCACGTCGTCCGGGTCCATCTCAGACGGAACCAGGCCCGCCTGCGCCAGCGCCTGCTTGGAGGCGGCCAGGGCGAACTGGCAGTAGCGTCCGATGTGGCGGGCCGTCTTCCGGTCCATGTACTCCTCGGGGTTGAAGCCCTTCACCTCCCCCGCGATCTTGGTGTCGAAGCCGGTGGTATCGAAGTGAGTGATCGGGCCGATGCCTGAGGAGCCTTCGATCATGTTCGACCAGACGGTTTCGACGTCATTACCGATCGGCGTTATGAAGCCCATGCCGGTCACAGCCACGCGTCGACCGTTGGATTTGAAGTTCACGTATTGAGGATACGGACCCGGCGGCCTACGTCACATATTCACAGCGTTCAAAACGCAGCCCAAAGTTAGGACACGGTGTCCAAACTTAAGGTTCAGATCAACTTTCGAAGATCAAGCGCCAGCTGCAGGCGAAGGCGGCTCGCGGGGGTGTCCAGCTCACCGCCGAGGATCTCACGCAGCTTGTCCAGCCGGTACAGGACGGTGTGGCGGTGCAGGTTGAGGGCGATGGCGGCGTCCTTCACGGACCCATTGGCGAGGTAGGCCTCGAGCGTGTCGAGGAGCTGCTCACGGTTGCGGGCCTTGGGATCGAGGAGTGGCCCGAGGGTGTGGGCCACGAAGCGTTCCGCAAGGCGCGGATTTTGAGCCAGGACGAGGTGTGGGATCACCTCGTCGTGCTTGTGCGAGACATCATCGGGCCGGAGCTTTCGCCCGGCTTCGATCGCTTGCTGAGCTTCCAGGTACGAGCGCGAGATGCCACGCAGGCCGGGGTGATAGCCGCCGATCCCCGCGCGAACCCGCGCCCGGGCCGAGCCTGATCGATTCACAGCTTCTTTGTGCAGCTGCGTCACGAAGTTTCGCGCTCCGTCCACGTGCGCCGGCGACTCGGCAGGCCAGAGCGTGACGAGCGTCGACGGATCGGTGACGTGATGGATGGCCCCGCGCGGGACATCGAGGGATGCGGCCACCTCGCCCAGAGCCTCCCCGCCGCGGGCGCCGTCGCTCTTGCCGACCACAAGCTTCGACACGACGGCCACGTAACCGGTGGCCGCGATCGGCATGTTGAGCGCCAACGCCTGCTTCTGGAGCTCCAGCTCGGAATCGAAGTTGTCACTGATCAAGGCGTGGAAGAGGCGGGCGCGAGCTCTCGTCCCGCGCTGCATGTGCTGCTCGCGCGCGTGCAGGTAAGTCTTGGTGACCTCGGCCGCCACCTGGTCGAGCGCCACGAAGACATAGTTGGCGGTGAGCATGATGGCCTCTGGCGTTGCGGCAGGGTGCCCACGCCACGCGCTCAGGATCGCGTCCCAGGCCACGCGAGCGGCAATGCGGTAGGCGGCGAGGATGGGCTCGACGGACTGGCTGCTGCGCGCCTGGAGAATGCCCAACTGGGCGACTCGTCGCAGCTCCTCCTGAGTGGCCGGCCGGGCCTCGCGAGCGGTGGCGAGGAACAGGTCGAGACCGGCCTCGCACGCCTTGGCGATGGCGTCGCGCCGGGG